>PXDW01000102.1 GCA_003564925.1 Candidatus Woesearchaeota archaeon
AATCTTTTAAAAAAAGAGTCGATTGTTGACTGAATCGCATCTCTCCATACAAGGGCCATAACAAAGGCAAAGCCAGCCCCCATTGCTGTAGCCATATGCTTTCTTACGTCTTCCTGAAATTTGGCAGTTTTTTTAGAAATTACCTTGACTGGCTTTATTTTTTCTTTCTTTTTTTGTTTATTAGTTTTTTTATTCATATCCTTGTTTTTCATTTAAATAATTATTTTGTTTTAATTTATAAACCTTTGCCAGAATAATATAAGAATTAAGAAATAAAATAAAAATAAAAAAATAAATAAATTAAGGAACAATCATTGAAAGCTGTCCTGAAGTTGTTCTCGTTAATCCATCACCAGCAGTTGAACCCACATCAAATGATAATGTTATTGTTCCTTTTATGCTTTGTCCTGATTCTAAAGTACAATCGCCTAATGTAAAGTCTGTATGGGCATCAGAAGATATTTGGGTACCTTCAGCATTAGTATAAGTGCATGCAGGATCGTCAATTTCAATGCTATATACAAACGCATTATCAATATTTACGTTTCTAATCCTTAATGTTACCTCATCCTCTCCTGAGCTAGCTGTGAATTCCTCACAGAATAAACCTGAACCTGTTGATAATGTGCACTTTTCAGGCATAAACCTCTCCGGCCTTGTTACTCCAAAATAAACTAATGCTCCTATAGCAATAAGAACAACAAGAATGGCCCAACCATAGGTCATCAAGAACTCCATTGCTGCCTGTCCTTTCTTCTTCATTCACTTCACCTCGTTTTTCATTATGAAAATATACTCACTTAAATGTAATTATCGTTATTACTCATATATAAATGTTTTGAAAATCATTAAATTTTTCTGAGTATTATGTTAATTTATACAATATTATGAATATGAGATGTCCTGTACATTATATTTTTCAAGATGTCCTGCATCAAGCTTGAACCATGATGGAGTCCCCAAAACTCTATAATCTCCATTATTAGCATTATTCCAGTAATAATAATCTACTATGCTGCTTGCATGATTTATTGGAAGGCCAAGCAAATCAATTTTCCTAAGATTTACCAAGCTTTCTATCCCATATGGAGAACTTCCAACATTGTTCTCAAATCTCATTAAGAAACTAGGGGAATCTGGATTAGCGGCATAATAAGAATGCTCTACATGATCCAAAAGGTTTGCTACAACAATCTCTCCTGAATCTTCATAAGTGTAATTCCCTTCATAAGGAGTCATAGTTATAATGTTAGTTGTTCTGCCATAGCTTTTTACTATGTAAAGCGGGTCTTCAAAACCTATTATGCTTACTTCAGTCTCTATTTTTTCATCCCTGTCCCAATAAGCTATATCTGCAAAATCTCTTATGTAAACTGTGATGTTTGCACTTGCCTTCACAAACCAAGGATTATCCTGGAAAACATCAACATTTTTAATTCTTATTTCTGCCTCAACATTGAATTTGGAAACATCTCTTTCTATCTTATTTATCCAGTCTGTAAAAGTTGAATTATCCATAATATGAGATTTTTCTCCATAAAAGGTTCCATTAACTATTGCTTCTTCTAATACTAATTCTATATCTTCTAAAAAATCCCCGGTTGTTATAATCTGCTCTTCTGCAGACAATATGGCCCTATGAGCCGATATGTAAAGCCCTCTTTGGGCATCCCTCTGGATGTCTTTTAAAAGATTGTTCATTGACTCAACTCTCATTTCTGTAACAAACATTTTTTCTTGCTGCCTTTTGTAGCTTGGAATTGAAACTAAAAACGAGAACAGAATTAGCAAAATTATAGTCATAAGAGTAAAGTACATTCCTTTCTTGCCTTTAATCAAAAATTTCATTTCCAAACCCTTACCTCAACCAAAGTAGGCCCCCACATGTAAGGGATATTGCCTATTCCCAAAGTTGTTATATTTAAGTCATTAGCTCCAAACTTAACAAACAATTTTCCGTTGTTGTTAACATCTATCTTTTTGAATAGGTTGCAGGCTGCATTGTCTATAGAGTCATCTCCATAATCAGATATGCAGTCTGTAGTGCTGGTGTAAGTGCAGATTTTTTCCCCATCATAATCTGAAGGTATATTTATTGTTGAGCTTGTTCCGTCCTCATATTCCAAAATCCATCTGCATCCTTCTGCTGATTCAAAAATTCCAGTGTAATGCATTCCTAAATCTAATCCTACTGTATAGATTACTTTATTATCTGGAGAGCCTCCCGTACTCTTTCCTGGACTTAACCCAGTTGATATCATAAATGTATTTTCTCCGTGTCTAAGATAACTTAAAGGAATATCAACAACATAAGGGTCTCCCAAAAGATAATAGTCATCTCCATAATCGGATAAATCATAGAACGTAATCCAATCTTCCTGGTCCATAACTCTTCCTATGTCTGTCCACCTATCTCCTGAGTAAGAAATAATTTTTCCTTCGTATATTTGAACATTTTCCGGTATATTGAAAGTGCCTTGTGATATATTGTTATCAAACCTTGGAGTTTCTATTGTAACTGGTATCATGCCATATTCATGAGGTTTTAGATTTGGCGTATAATTAAATTCAATATAAGAGTCTGGGTATAACTTTACAAAAATGTCGCCTGTTGCTTCTATTGTTTGTTTAAAATAAGATGCTTCAATTATGTCTTGAGCTATTTGCTTGTAAAGCTCTGATAATTCTGAAACTTCTTCTGAATAATATTCTCCGTTTCCGCATTGTGCAATCTCTTGGAGTGTTATTTCATCTGCATAAGGACCAAACCCAACTGCATGGACAGTAATGTTATAATTATTATATGCCTCGCATGATTTGTCTATTGCAGCTTCTTTTGCTGCTGAAATCCCATAATTTCCATTGCAATCATAATTTGCCTCACCATCACTCATAACAACAATAACTTTTAT
>PXDW01000023.1 GCA_003564925.1 Candidatus Woesearchaeota archaeon
AGGGACGGCCTAAAGCCAAGGTGCATTACAAGAGACATAAAATGGGGAATCCCTGTTCCTTTAAATGGCTTTGAGAAAAAGGTTTTCTATTCTTGGTTTGATGCCCCTATAGGCTATATCTCCATAACCAAAGAGTGCAGAAAAGACTGGAAAACATGGTGGCATAATGATGAATCAGTCCGGTTGGTGCAGTTTATGGGAAAAGATAATATACCTTTCCACACCATACTTTTTCCGAGCTTTTTGATAGGCGCTAACGACAATTATACTTTGCTAGATACGATCTCAGTAAATGAGTATTTGAATTATGAAGGGGGAATGTTTTCTAAATCAAGAGGCATAGGTGTTTTTGGGGATGATGCCCAGAAAACAGGCATTCCAGCAGATATTTGGAGATATTACATGATGGTCAATCGCCCGGAGAAATCAGACTCAGAATTCACATGGGAAGACTTTCAAAAGAAAATAAATAATGAGCTGGTCGGCAATTTAGGCAATTTAGTCAACAGAACTCTTACATTTTTGAACAGGTATTTTAATTCAGAAATTCCTAAACTAGTTAATAAAGAAATAAAAGTGGATTACAGCAAAATTCAAAAACACTTCGATGAGATAGAGCTTAAGAAAGCACTTAAGGAAATAATGCTTATCTCTGATTTAGGAAATCAGTATTTTCAGAAAAATGAGCCTTGGAAGCAGAAGGAAAAATCAGGAAATGTCTTGGCTAACCTTGTTTTATTAGTTAGAGACCTTTCTATCTTAATCTATCCTTATATGCCGAAGGTTTCTGAAAACATATGGGGCTTATTGAACCTAAAAAAGCAGGAATGGAAAGATTTGGGAAAGGAAGTTAAAGGAAAGATAAAGGATGCAAAACTTCTTTTTTCAAGGTTGGAGGATGAGGACATAGAAAGGTTCAAAAAAGAGTTTTCCGGCAACAGAAAGGCAAGCGATTTTGGAAAATTAAATTTAAAGGTAGCCAAGGTTTTGTCAGTCGAGAATCATCCAAATGCTGATAAATTGATGATATTGAAGATAGATTTAGGGAATGAGAAAAGGCAGATTGTTGCAGGCTTAGCAGATTACTATAAGGCAGAAGAGCTGCTAAATAAAAAAATAGTTGTTGTTTCTAATCTTGAGTATGCAAAGCTAAGGGGACAAGAATCACAGGGCATGCTTTTAGCAGGAGAAGATGCTGATAAGAATGTAAAGGTATTGTATGCAGAGAAATCTAATCCCGGTTCCCAGGTTTATATAGAGGGAATCAAGCCCCAGGACAAGAAGATAAGCTTTGAAGAATTCTTAAAAATAAAGATCGAGATTAAAGACAGCAAAGTTTTAAGCGATAACAAAGAGCTTCAAACCGACAAAGAAAAGATAAAAATAGAAAAAATAAAAAATGGTTTGGTTAGGTAGTTTTTTATTTTTTTCCTAATCCGTAAGCTTCATAACCACTTTCTCCCCATTTACCTTTTTTAACACCTTGTCTAATATTTAATAATGTGTCTTGATCGTTCATTACATAATCAACCATTTTTTTTATTGTGTAGTCTTTCTCGACACTAGGTTTAATATGGGTTGCTAGTAAATGTGAGGGTATTGATCTTACAAATATTTCTTTTGCTTTATCAGTCAATACCTCTAGTCCTTTACTTGCATTTTGTGCTTTCCTGGCATAAAGCGATCTTTTTAATCTTCCTTCCTTTGTTTCTGTTTTTGCTATCATCTCAGCATAATTTGAAAATCCTTCACCTTTTCTTGGATCTGCTCCTGTTACTCTATCATATTGAGATGCTAAAAATCTATATTTGTCTTCTGTATTCCAGGCTCCAGCCATAACTTTTGGAGATATAATTGTTGGATCCACAACTTTGAAATATTCTGTCAATGCTTGGACAATTACATGTTGTAATTCGTCTTTCTTGTTTTGTAAAGATGTTTTATCATTGCCTATTTTTGTTTCAAGACTTTTTTTAAAAGTATCATGTAATCTATCTTCTCCTTCTGAAAATTTTCTATTGAATTGCTCATCTTGAAAATCTTCATCTACTATAACATCATATTTCTTTAGATTTTTATCTATATCGGAAGGGTTACTTTCTTGACCCCATTTACTTATTATATCAGTTAATGTTTCAGCCATTTTTTTCACCTCTTAATTGAGTATATTATATGTATGGTAGTACAGGTATATAAATGTTTCGTTTTTGTAGTCACTTTGTGGTTATAACAATCTAATAAATAACCACTTTTATCGACGTAAACATCTATATTACTTAATAGGAAGTACTACTATATAAATCTTTCGTTTTTGTTACTACTAATTTGTGATTAAATGAATAATTTTATATATAATTTTTATATATCCACTATGATGAATGAAGATATATTTGAAAAAATTGAAAAGCTAGATATAGAAACCATACTAGATAAGGAAGAACTTAGAACTATAAATAAAATTACTAAAGGCATGCCTAAATTTGATACTATCATAAAAGGAATGTATCTAAAAGGTAACAAAAAAGAGGATATAAATAACATAGTTAATTTTTTAGCTTTATTTCTCAAGGAAGAACCGGAAGTATACAATTGGGTTTTTTCTCATTTTTTTTTCGAAACAGCTAATAGACTTGACGAATTCTATACAATTAGTAAAAATTCCAATTATCTAAAGTCTTTTAACAAAGAGGAAAGACATAATTTAGCAGAATTAATACTAAAATTTACAGAGAATACTCTTTGTCAAAATACTCTTGAACTAATAAGTAATCTTTATAATGTTAAAAAAGAAAAAAGGAACGAATATATTCAATATTTAAACGATATGATCATACCTATGGATGTATTTAAAAAAAGATATAAAGATATGAATTTAGAGGAACAAAATGAATGGCAAAGGAGTAATAA
>PXDW01000089.1 GCA_003564925.1 Candidatus Woesearchaeota archaeon
AGCTGTAGAGGTGTAACAAGCATAAACGATATTTTTTCGAAGTGCAGCGGGAGGACAAAATTATATGAAACTGAAGATGACTCACCAGAGATAGAGTATTTAGATTTTGGATATGCTGAATGCCCTGAAGACCCGCTGCCAGGAGCAAAATGCCTTGAAATAAGGTGTACAGAAGGCGATCCAAGATATGTATTGGAAAGGTGCTATATATTTATAGAAAATGAACCAGAAAAACAGATATGCCCTGAAGGAAAAAAACTAACTATAGGTAATTGTCCAAGCGATGATTACGTGAGGTGCTGTGTTAGAGAATCAGTTCTTGAACATTATGGCATAGAATAATAAAAACAAAATTTAATAAATGATTGTTTATTCTTTAGGATTATGAAAAAGCTCCTATTGTTAATTTTCATTGCAATATTAATTCCTACTGTATATGCCAAATCAGGCCATATGACAATACTTGCTGTTAGCGAGATTGCTGGCCAAGAGTTTGGAACAACAGCGGATTTGTATCTTGATATTCTTCCAGGCAGAGGGAGGGTTTTTATTGACACTTTCCCACTGGCAAAGCTGGATACTCAGCTATCGACAAGATTTGCGAAAAGCATAGCCTGTGATTTTTTAGACAAAAACTGTAATAATTATGACTTCTTTTATACAATAAGGGCAAGATCCTCAATAGTCGGAGGGCCAAGCGCGAGCGGAGCAATAGCTGTTTTGACAGCTGCTCTACTTGACAACCTCAATATAGATAAAAACACTATAATGACAGGAACAATCAACAGCGGAGGGATGATAGGACCAGTAGGGGGAACAGCTGCAAAGATTAAAGCAGCAGATGAAGCAAATTTCGCAAAAGTTCTTGTTTCAGAATTAAGCATAGATGAAGAATTAACAAATAAGACAAAAGGCTTGCAAATAAAAATAGTTAATGTGAGCACTTTAGAGCAAGCTATATATGAGTTCACAGGAAAAAAATACAGTAAAAAAACAACAATAGAAATAGATGCCAGTTATTTAGAAGTCATGGAGGGGCTTGCAGAAAGTTTATGCGATAGGGCAAGAGAATTTTCAACAAGGTATACGGAAAATACTTCATCTATTCAAACTGCTAGAGAGTATCTTGATAAAGCTGAAGATTTAATTAATAAGCATAAATATTACAGTGCTGCAAGCTTTTGCTTTACAGCAAATATAAATTATCATTTTGAAAAAAAATTAAATCTAAGCAAAGAAGAGATTAAAGAAGAGATTATAAAAACAAATAATAAAATCATGGATTTTGAAGATATTACTGATAAAATAGAAATAAAAACATTGACGGACCTGCAGACATTTATGATTGTAAAGGAAAGAATAACAGAAGCCAAACATAGTCTTAATGAAAGTAAGCTTTTTTATAATGATAGTATTGAAAGAAGCTTGCGTTCGCTAGTTTTCTCGATAGAAAGGCTTAACAGCGCTGAAACGTGGTCAAAATTCTTTGGAACAGGAAAAAGTGACCCAATACAAAAAGAAAATCTAAAGCAATCTTGCATAAATAAACTGGGTGAAGCTGAAGAAAGGCTGCAATATGTTGAATTGTATATAGAAAGAAGTTTTCTTGAATTCAGAAAAGATTTAAAATATGCCTATAGACACGCTCAAGCCGAAGATTATGATCTATGCTTATTCAAAGCAAGCAAAACAAAGGCAAAAGCGGACTTAATACTTACTACAATAAGGGCAGACAAAAACCAAACTCAAGATTTAATTGATAAAAAAATTGAAATTGCAAGAAAGGTTATAGCAAACAACAAGGCTTTTTTTCCTATAATAGGCTACAGCTATTATGAGTATGGGAAAGTTTTAAGGTATGACGATCCTGCATCTGCTTTAGTATTTCTCGAATATTCTATAGAATTAAGCAATTTAGACCTATATTTTAAAAAAGAGCGAGCAAGAATGCCAATGTATTTTGACTTTAGGATGCTTGCTGTATTTGTTCTGGGAATAATTCTTGGGATTATAATATCTATTATATTTAGCATTAAAAAAAGAAAGAATAAAAAGATACGATTTTAAAACCCTAGCAAGATCCTCCGAAGAAGACCTTGCTGGGGAAAAAGAGGTGATTGTAAAAGGTACCAAAAAATTTCTACTATTTGATAGTATGCTAAACTAATATTTAAATATTTCGGTATTTTAGTATTATAAAGTAGTTACATAATATTGTTAGAAAAGCTAATATATAAGGATTTCTTTTTTTTATATATGGAATGCATAAAATGCGGAAAAAAGTCTGTTTCAGAGTATTTAAGGCTCTGCAGAGGATGCTTCTTAGAAGTAATAGAGAAAAGAGTTAGAAAAGAGTTCAGGATGAAGGAACTTGTCAAAAGAAATGATTTTTTGCTTATATTGGATGACGGAACCTATAATGCAAAAAACCTTATTTACCTGTTCAGAAAAATAATAGGAAAAATGCCGGTTTCTCTCAAAACAAAAAAAGGTAAGTATATCCCTGGCAAAAAAATAAACTTTGATGGAAAAATAATGGTGCCTTGGAACCTTGATGATGAAGCTGTTTTGTTCCTAAGATGCTTTTTTGAGAAAAAGAAAATAGAGAATATTGGGAATTATGAAAATATAATCAAGCCCTTAGTTGTTATAACAGATGATGAAAGCAGGCAATTTGCCAGAATAATGAAGTTTGATTTTAAAGACAAGAAAAAAGACAAAGTCAATGATTTCTTGAATAGCATGGAAAAAAGATATCCCGGAACAAAGTTCGGGATTAAGAAAAGCATTTCCCATATCATGTAAAGCTGAAGACTTATTATTTATATTTTCTGAAGGTTATGCATAAGACATGGAAATATTAATGTTTTTTCTGGGCAAAGTATATTAATATAATTTTTCTTGTAATATTAATGAAAATAGCATTTATATTATTGTTAATATTCGTAACGGGGTGTGCAACAGAAGGTTATGTTGTGAAAGAATATGCTATACACGAAGAAAACAAAGAAATTGTGGTTTGCTTTACACCAGAGAATGATTGCGGAAAACTGCTCGCAAGTTTTGTCAGAAACTCTAGCGAAATAAAATGTGCTTTCTATGATTTAAACTTAGATTATTTGATTGATGTTCTGAAGGAGAAAAATGCTGAGGTGATTGTTGAAGACAGAAATGCCCATCCGGATTTTTTGACTGGGCAAAACTATGCTTTGATGCATCATAAATTCTGCGTTTTGGATTCTGAGATTGTTATAACAGGCTCAATGAATCCTACAAACAATTGTGGATATAAAAACAACAATAACATGGTTATCATATTTTCAAAGTATTTGGCTAAAAACTATTTAGATGAGTTTGAAGAGATGATGAATGGAATTTATGGAAAGGGGGAGAAAACAAAATACCCGATAATCTATCTGAATAACAGAAAAATAGAGAACTATTTCTGCCCCGAAGATAATTGCAAAGAAAAAATAATGGGGAAATTAGAAAATGCTCAAGAATCTATTTATTTCATGTTTTTCAGCTTTACAGATAGAGATATTGCAGATGAGCTGATTTACCAAAGCAAAAGAATAGATGTAAAAGGCGTTACAGAAAGAAGAAGAATGAATATGCAGTACGAGCAATTCAAGTATTTAGTATATCATAATGTTTCTGTAGTTCCTGACACAAACCGTGCCGTGATGCATCATAAGACAATAATAATTGACAATATAACTGTTATAACTGGAAGTATGAATCCGACAAAGTCGGGAAACGAGAGGAATGATGAAAATATATTGATAATTGAAGATGAAAGAATAGCAAAAGAGTTTTTGAAAGAGTTTGAGAAAGTTTATTCTGGGTAAATTATACTTTCTTGCTTTCCTTTTTTACAGTATGTGGGGAATTCCTTGAATGGTGTGTAAAAAAGATTAAAGCTATGAAAAATATAAACAAGCCAAGGACAAGCTGTGAAGTGTAGCTGTTACCGAAAGTTTCCCTTGATTCTTTGTAAGAGAGAAGTGATATTGCCTCTTCCCTTCTAAGCCTTTCCTGCTCTGTAAAACTGTATATTTCTTCGCACATATCCCCAGTATCGCAAACTCCTGAACTTTCCCCAAAGAATAGGCAGCATACTTCAGGCTCTTCGCATGGATTATCTTGCGAGCATAAAACCTTAAGGTCTGGTCTTAGAGTTGCATAGCCTGTAATTCCATTGCCTATGAAAAACAAGCTAAACAAAAACAGAACAACAACTAGTATTCTTTCTTTCATTACAATAATATAAAACAATTTCATATATAAATCTTTGGAAATTCGAAAGTTATATATATGTCATTTGATTTAAATTTCAGATATGGTTGACTATATAAGAGCAATTAAAAGGCCATTTTCAGATTTCAAAAAATTGCTATTGGGCATTATTCTAAGTATACCCATACCTTGGGTTAGTATTATTACAAACAACATGGCAGCAGGTTATGCTCTTAAATGTGGTAAAATGGCATCAGAAAGTGATTATGAAATGCCTAAATGGGAAAAGTATGGAAGATTATGGTTGGATGCGTTTGGTGCTGGGATTATAACATTGTTATATTTAATTCCTGTGGGTATAATGGTGTTTATATTTGCTAAAGACTTGGTACTTGGATACATAGAAGACCAAAATGCATTATTATCAAATTATTTTTTAAATCCGGTTGGATTGATAGAAAATTATGGCATATCACTAATATTTATCGGAGCATTTGCAATAATGTTGAGTTATTTTATCCCGATTGCGATCTTGAATTGGGTTATTACATCGAAATTTGCTTCTGCTTTTGATTTTAAAGACATTTTTAGAAAAGTTTTCAATAAAAAATATTTTTTTGCATGGATATTCCTGAGTATTATCGGAACAATTTTTACATTAGTAATATTCAATCTCTCTTCACTTGATATTTTAACTAATAATTCAATAAATTCAAGCCTAAACTTATTCATAATTATTATTGTGATATTGGTGATTTCAGCTATTGATTTTATTGGCAGTGTATTTGGGTATACAGCATATGGTAATGTTTTGGAAGAGATTAAAAAGAACGATACAAACCAAAACATAGGTAATAATCCTAGTTCTAACTTATGAAAAAGTAGTTTTGTAAAGGTTTATTTTCTAAATTTAAATAAATATTATTAGGTTAGTAAAAAATGCCAAATAAGGAAAAAGCTCTCACTAGGAAAGAACTTATGCAAGTTTTAGAGGCCTGACAATTAATATTAAAAGAACCTGAAATGATATCAGAAAAATGAATGGACTCTTGGTATTTGATAATATTTAAATATGAGTTTAAATAGATATATTTGTGGTATCCATACAACAAATTGTAATTATAATTTTAATCCTGGTATTCACGTTATTTTTTATAAGATTTCTTGCTGAATTATTTTCTAAAAGAAAAAAGAAGTTTGAAAGAAAAAAGCAGAAACCTAAAAAAAGAAAGACTGATTTTTTGTCTAAAAAAATTAAGTCTAAAGCAGAAAGAAAATATAGAAAATTGTTAGTGGAATTTAAGAAAAAAAATAAACGTAAAGCCTCAAAAAATGATTTATTTAAAGTAGTTATCGCAGCAAGCCATCATACATTCCCTGTCAAAGGTAGGAATGTTAAAAAATGGACGAAGGGAACTAGGGGACACTGGAATCGTCAAAAAGTAAGAAAATATTTGTTGGAAAAACACAAGATAGTTGAAAATTATAAGATGAAATAATTTTTTATTAATATTGAATATGAAATTTAAATCTCCATTCTCTAAAAGAAAAATATTTTTTAATGTTACCAGAAATTTTGAGTAGATATGTAATAAAAACCATCATAAGCTACTCCAACTCCCAAATCACTATATTCTGGATTTAAAATATTGCTTCTATGTCCTAGACTATTCATCCATGATTTTACTTGAGCTTCTGCAATACTATCAGCATTATTATAAACATAACCTATGCCTATGACATCACCTGTTGGCATCATACCAATATTTTCACCAATTCCCTCAATATACCAACCACCACCGAGTTGTTTTGTTTGTCTAAAACCTGCTTTTCTTGCTCTATCACTTGGTTCGTCTCCATTTAAGTTTACATGGTCAAAATAATTATTTTCAACCATATCTAAACTGTGGTCTCTTGCTATTTCTGCTATTTTTGAATTCCATTTTAATTCACTCAATCCTCTGTTTTTTCTTTCCTGATTTGTATATTTTAAAATTGCTTTTTCAACATCACTAGTTTTATCAGAAATAGGTTCTATTGTAAACATTTCGTCAACTTTCCTATTGATAGTTTTTTTAAATTTTTCCAATTTGTTTTCATCAGAATTAATATATCCCTGGAATTTTTCATTAAAATAGCCTAACTTTGTTTTGAAAAAATTTATGGTGTTATTATAATAGAACTTAATCCTAAAAGATAGATCTGTGTTTGTTCTGTTTTTTATTAATTTTTCTTCTGGTTCTTTTAAATAATATGCTACTTGAATTATCTCTTCTTTTGTTGGTTTTTCACTCGGGGTAATTTTGTCTGCCCTTATATTAGGAATTCCATGATCTTGTCTAAAGATGCCTATTACTTCGTATACATCTTTTATTGTTTTATCCTCAACAAAATAATCAATTTCCTCTGAACTAATCTGAGTTATGATTATCTCATTATCAAAGTCATCAATCAAAACTCTTCTGAATACACTTGAAGTATTATCCTTATATTTTTTAACTAAATATCCAAATAAAGAAACTTTTTGGTTATGATAGTTTTCTGGATTACTTAAATATTCATCAAACGAGATATTTAAAGGGATATATTTTGTTTTATTTCTGTAACCAATTAGATTATTTTCAACTTTAGTATTATTTAAAATAAAGTATGTTGAAAGAGTTACAATTAATACAATGATTAGTGTTATAATTAACTTTTTTACATATGTAGTTTTCTTCTTTGGCCTCACTTCTCTTTTTTCTGGTTTAGATTTATTATTGTATTTACCCTTATAAAAATCCCTTAAAGCTTTCCTAAATATCTTAGTGGATTGTGTGTCTTCCTGCTCAATCCTTTTTAAGTCTTCATTTGTATATACAAAATCTTTTGAACCACCTATTTTTCTATAGGTCATATTAATATTTTACAAAGAATTATATAAAAACATTTAGTTTTGTAAAGGTTTATATAATATTTTAAATAAATAATAGTCATGGCACATTATCTTATTGAATTCAGATTTTTAGGGAATTCAAAGCATGAAATAAAGAGTTTAATTTGGGAAGTAAATAAAAAATTTCATATTAGACCACCACATAGACCTATTCCGCATATTTCTTTAGTAGGACCATTTTATACAAGAGATGAAAAAAGATTAGTTAATGATTTCAAAGAACTTTGTTCTAAACAATCTTTAATGGAATTTAAAATAGAAGGTTATGATACTTTTGAAAATACTCGTGTTGTATATATTAATATTAATCCTAGTAAAGAACTGAAAAAATTTAGGTGGGAACTTTCTAATAGTTTGAAAGATTATTGTAATCTGAAGCCAATTGATTTGAATAGATCTTTTAGCTTTCATGCAACAATTGCTATGAAATTATCACCTAATAAATTTGAAGATGTAAAGAAGTATATTAAAAGTAGAGGAGAAATAAATTTTGAGCACCGTTTGACAAGAGTAACTTTGATTAAAAATCAAAAGATACTATGTGAATACGATTTTCTACTAAAAAGATTATTAAACAGAAGAGAGGCTAAAAGCCAGAGTATTCTGAAAGAAACTTTTAGAAAAATGCATGAATTCATACCAGAAGAAATACCAGAGATAACAGAAAAATCGTTCAGTTTATTCAGAAAAAAAAGAATATTCTTTATTGGCGATTTACATCTAGATCATGCCAATATAATCAAATATTGTAATAGGCCTTTTAAAACTACAAAAGAGATGAATGATACTATAATAAAAAACTGGAATAATAGTATAAATAAATGTGATGTTGTTTATTTTTTAGGCGATATGTCTTATGGTGTAGGAAGTAGAAAAACTAGTTATTGGTTAAATGTACTAAATGGCAATATTATTTTTATAAAAGGTAGTCATGATAGGTCAAGAAAAATAAATTTTTACAATAAAGTTATATTAAATTATAAAGATAAAAAATTTTTATTAGTCCACGACCCTAAAGATATTCCAAAAGATTGGCATGGCTGGGTAATTCATGGACATCATCATAATAATTATCCTAGAGAATTTCCTTTGATCAACAAAAAGAATAAAACAATTAATGTTAGTGCTGAAATGCTTAATTATAAACCCCTCTCTATTAAAGAATTGCTAAAGTTAATAAAATAATTCTAAAGATGTAAGTTTTCCAGTTTATTGAATTGATTCTAAAATATTTTTATGTGTAGTTTTTGCTTATTAAAAACATGTATTTAGTTAGCTCGGCTATGAAGTGACCAATAAGAAAAATGTAGGGGTGAAAAATAAAATTCCTTGGTTAAATTTAAAATAGAAATGAACTAATTAAAGAGCTAATCCCAATAATTAAAGCAACTAGTGTAAGTGCAATCACCCATTTTGTGAGTTTCTCAGTATTCCACATACTTATTAAGCTTAAACCTGTTGGTCCAAGTTTTACCATATTTACATCTTTAGATCTTACCAGTACACCCTGGTCAACAAAAGTACCAATATCCTCTTCAGATAATATTTGTTTAGTCCAAGCTATGCCTTCAACAAAATTTTTTGGATAAAACCTATAATAATAATACAAAAGCTTTTTGATATCTTTATGAGATTCATGCTCTATTAGTGATTTATAAAATGCCTTAAAAAGTTTTTTCTTAATCTTTGGGTTTTTAATTTCTTTCGGGCCTTCTTTCCTTTTTATTTTGATTACCATTCATAGTAATAGTTTCTTAGAATTTATATTATTTGTGATAATAAAAGAATTTTTATTGGATATGATAAAAAATAGAATAAAAAAATTTAAATAGTATAGAAAAAAATAAAGGAAGGGGTGAAAAATATGGATAGTGAAGAACTAAATTTTTTAGTAGATACTATTCTTCAGTTGAAGGGAAGCATAAATGACCTTTCAGATAACATAAGCAATCTTGCAGAACAGATGAAAAATAACAGCAAAAAATAAGCAGAATTTCTTTTTACATTTTCTCTTTTTTTTATATTATAATAAGAAGCACATTTATATAAAACATAAAGTCCCATAATACGACAACATTATTTTAATTCCATTACTTAAGACAGAGCCCGTTTTCACAACATTTTTAAATAATCTTTTTTTCTTGTTTGCTATGAACAGAACATTGTTTGATACTGTAAGCTTTTCAGGCAGGTAGATTTCTGTTTAATTATTCTTAAGGTGATAATATGGCCAAGGTTAAAGACTTATTGTGGAATGAAGGAATGTCCGTTAGGGACCTAACAAATAGCTTAGGGAATGTTGGATTCCAAAGCGTTCAGCTTAATAATGCTGCAAAAGTTATAGTTAAAATGAAAAAGGAAGGAGCAAAAATCTTCTTTACATTTACATCAAACATGGTAACTTCCGGGTTAAGGGGCTTGTTCGCTCAAACCATTCAGCTAAAACTGGCAGATGTTATTGTAACAACAGTTGGCGGAATAGAGGAAGACATAATGAAATCTATGGGAGAAAAATTTGATATTGGAAAATTCTCATCTGATGATGTTGAACTTTATGAAAAAGGGGAGAACAGGATAGGCAACCTATTTATAAGAAGCGAGTCCTACTGCAAGTTTGAAGAGTTCATGCAGCTTGCTCTCAAAGACCTTTACAAAAAAAAGAAAACATGGGCAGTTTCAGAACTATTAAAAGAGCTGGGCCTAATCCTAAAAGATGAAAACTCAATCTTATACCAATCAGCCAAAAACAATGTTCCTATTTTCTGCCCTGCAATAACAGACGGAGCATTCGGCTTCCATCTGTATATGTTCAAGCAGAAGAATCCTGATTTTATAGTTGATGTTGTTGATGATTTCAAAAATATTCTGCTGAGCACTAGCCATGATGAAAAAAAAGGGGTAATCAGCCTTGGGGGAGGAGTAAGCAAGCACCATGCATTATTGTCATGCCTTTTAAACGGGGGGCTTGACTACGCTGTCTATCTTACAACATCCCATCAAACCTCGGGAAGCATGTCAGGAGCAACAACAGACGAAGCAAAAAGCTGGGGAAAAGTGAAAGATGACTCAGATGCATCCACAGTTATAGGGGATGTAACAATAACATTCCCCTTGGTTATAATTTCAGCTTTTGAAGAGCTGAGAAAAGAGGGAATGATATGAAGCAAAAAGCAAGGTTTGTCCTGAACAAAAAAAAACTACTGGAACAGTACAATATTGTTAAAGAGTTAGGGGATGAAGTTTCCTACAGCTTAAAGACAAACCCTTTTGTAGGCTCTATACTGGAAAAAGAAACAAAATGCCTCTTTAGTATACACTCAGAAGAGCTAGTTGAAAAAATAAAAGAGCCTTCAAGAATATGGTTTTTTGCACAGGCATGGGACAAGGAAGAGATAAAGCGGTTACTCTCGTTAAAAATAAGCAATTTTGTTGTTGACAATGAGTCTGATTTGAATACGCTGATAGGCTGCATTAATGAAAGCAGGAAAAAAATAAATCTGCTTCTTAGGATGAAGCTGAAAGAAAAAACAGTTCAGACAGGAAAACACTTTGTTTTTGGAATGAGTTCTGATCAGATAAACAGGCTTGTTCCGGAACTGAAAAAAAACAGCATGATAGGAAAATTAGGCATTCATTTCCACAGAAAAACCCAGAATATCAGCGAGTGGTCTTTAAAAGAAGATTTTCTTGAATCTGTGAATATTCTTGATTACGTAGATTTGGTTGATATAGGGGGCGGGCTTCCAACAGACTATAAAAATTCAAGGGCCAAAGATGTTCTGCCCAATATTTTCAAAAAAATAAAAGAATTTAAAGAAATACTCAACAGCAAAAAGATAAAAATGATTATAGAGCCTGGAAGATTTCTAGCTGCCCCATGCATTAAGCTTGAGTGCTATATAATAAGCATTTATGACAGCAACATAATTGTTGACTGCTCTGTTTACAATTCTGCTATGGACACCTTTATAGCCAGTGTCAGGATGAAAATAGAGGGAGAGCTGGAATCCGGAAATGCTTATACAATAAAAGGCTGCACGCCAGATTCTATGGACATATTAAGGTATAGGGTATACCTAAAAAACCCCAAAGTAGGCGATAAAATAACCTTCCTTAATGCCGGAGCTTATACATTCAGCACAGATTTCTGCAACCTAAAAAAATTAGATACGGTTGTTGATTTATATTTCTAATTTAAAATAATCTCAATACATGGAATCATTTTTTGTTTTTCTAGCAGAAACATAATCAATATAAGAAACTTCTAAACAGGAGGGTTCTATTTTCATTACTAATGATTTAAAATAGAATTCGAGAAACTTAGGGGACAAACTACTAAAAAGTAAGAGTATAAGATATTTATAATCTGGAACCCTAGTAAATAAAAAAATATTTCCTTCTTGTTTTTGTTGTTGTGTTCTTTTTCCGTAAAATTTTGCTGAAAGCGTTCCCCAATTTATTGAATCAGTTTCAATTAGATCAGAAAATGATTTTAAAATTTTTGATCTAAAATATTTATTCTGATCTATTTGTTTTGAATACTTTTTACGAATTTTTTCTTCTAAAAGTATACTATCTAAAAGTGTATCATTTTCATCATCTACACTAAGCTTTTTAATTTTCTTTAAATAGGCTTCATACTTATCATATGGAATATAAGAAATAATAGATTTTGAATCTGATAATCCTCCTGCATCATTTTCTTCAAGCCCTGGAAGAAAGTACCCTTCCAATATGGAATTATAAATTGGATCAGATGATGGTTGAAGATCTAAAAAATGAAAAAATAATCCTCCTCTTTTCAAAACTCTAGTTGATTCCTGCATTGCATCTTCTAAATTATAAAAGGTATCAAAAGAACTTAAACCACAAACAACATCAAAGCTTTCATCAGGAGAAGGAATGTCATAAACAGAAGCCTCTAAATAATTGCCTTGGGGATGTCTTTTTTTAGCCTCGTCCAATAAATAATGGGAAGAGTCCATTTGAATCCATTCTCCTTTAAATTCTTCGGGCCAATTTCTTTTTAAAAAGCCTAACCCAGAACCAATTTCTAAAACTCTTTCAGTTCCATCAAAATTTTTTTTATAGAAATTATGGAAAATCTTCTTTGTAGCTCTCAAATAAAAATTTCTCAAGTATTCAAAACGGTCTAGAACATCAAGTCCGTTTCCAGCTTCATCCCAAGTACTATCTTTTATATCTTTATCCATAAAAACAAAAACAGAAGCTTATTTTTAAATCTTTTTATTTAATAACCACTAATAAGTAAATATCTTTTAAAATCAAAAGCTTTTTAATTTGAAGAGTTATTCTTGCTAAGTATGCAATCAGATTTTCCTAAAGTTGGTGTCGGGGTTATTGTAATAAAAGACAACAAGATTCTTCTAGGCAAAAGAAAGAATTCTCATGGTGAGGGCTCATGGTCTTTTCCAGGAGGACACTTGGAATTTAATGAATCTTTAGAGAACTGCTCAAAAAGAGAAGTGATGGAAGAAACAGGAATTAAAATAAAAAATATAAGGTTTGGAACAATAACAAACGATATTTTCAAAAGAGAGAAAAAGCATTACATAACAATATTCATGATTTCTGATTATTTAGAAGGACAAGAAAGAATAATGG
>PXDW01000033.1 GCA_003564925.1 Candidatus Woesearchaeota archaeon
TTGCAAGATTAGCAGGTGCATCTGGAATTCATACTGGAACAGCAGGTGTTGGAAAAATGAAAGGTTCTCCAAAAGAAGATGTAGTTTCTGCACATAATATTATGAAACTTGTTTCAAAAGGACATTTCTTTGAACAATCTTGGGCACAAATTCCTGAAAATGATAAAGATATTTTAAATTTAATAAAAGAGGATTGTGCTCATCAAGTTATTTTAGAAGAAGATTCTTGGAGAGGAATGAAAAAATGCTGCCCAATTATTTCCGGAGGATTAAACCCGACAAAGTTAAAGCCCTTTATAGAAATAATGAAAGAGGTTGATTTTATAACCACTATGGGAGCTGGATGTCATGCTCATCCAGAAGGAACCAATTCTGGGGCTAAAGCATTGGTTCAGGCATGCGAAGCCTATAAGAAAGAGATAGACATAAAAAAATATGCAGAAAAGCATAAAGAGCTCAAACAGGCTATTGATTTCTTTACAAAAAACAAAGATAAGATAAAAAAAATTGAAAGCATGGAAAGAAGCTGATAAAATATTAAGCCCATAATAGCAATCAAACCGACAACAATTACAATCCCAGCTATAACTAAATTTATTATTCCTGCAATTTTAGTTAGGAGCGCTCCTGATTGGCTTTTCATATTATGTAACAAAGCATTACTATTTATAATATTTATGGTTAAAAATATTATTTATTATGCGTCTTTATAATTTTTATAGAATATTCAATAACATAATTTCAATTAATATAGAAGTTATACAAAGTTTTAAATATGTTCTATGTTTTATTTAAATTATGAAAAACAAAAATATTTTATTTATAATTTTGGTAGTTGTATCTGCAGTTATTTTAGTTTCTATTTTAATTCTTCTCGTTCCGTATTACTATTATAGATATAGTGAACCTGTTATTGAAGAAACATTTACCCAGGAAGAAAGCAGAATAATTGCAGAGCAACACATAAAAGAAAGCTATCCTTACAGAGAATTAAAAGGAGATAACTTAGTTCAGATAGGAGAATCTGTTCATGATTGTAATTCTTGTTATTCATTCAAATATAGGATGGAAGTAAATTCTCAAAGAGTTCCTGGAGAAAGGGAATTTGCAGAAATAGAAGTTTTTATTGAGAAAGGAAGGATAACTGAAACAGAATTTTCAGAAGGGTTGATAATAAATAACATAATATGTACTGAGGAACAAAGAAATGTAGAAGCTTGCATAACCCTCTACGAGCCTGTATGTGGATATGATTCTCAGGGGAACAAAATTAGTACTTACTCAAATTCTTGTTTTGCATGTTTAGATCCAGATGTAGAATTTTACAGATTAGGAGAGTGTTAATTACTTTGTTTGAATTTCTTCTAAATAATTAACTGAAATAATCCATGAAGCAAGGCGTCTGCGAAAATATGTGCGACAATAGCTGATTCTAGTCCTTTTTTCCAGTAAAATAAGATTATTGTAAATAAAATGCATAGAGTTATCAATTTATTATTTAAAATATTCAGATAGAGATTATTAACTTTATTTTGCAAACTATTTATCTTCATATTTCAACAACTCTCCAATAACTTTTCTAAACATAAATGTTAATGCCTTCCCCCCATATGAAAAATCATTAAATGTTCCAATAATGTAAGATTCTATTTTTGGATGGTAAAACATGAATGCTCCAGTTGCACCAACACATCCCCAGCAAAAATATTTTTTAGGAAGAAGTAAAGGAATCTTTACAGGTTTCCATATTGAGTAGCCATACTTAAATCCGAGAGACGGAAATAACATAAAAATATCGTCTTTTATCATCCTTGTTAGTGTTTCTTTTTTTATAATTCTGCCATTAACTAAAGCTTTCATGAATTTCAAATAATCTTCAAGAGTAGCTGTTACACTTCCTCCTGCATAATCTATCTCATGAACTCCATCAATTGAAAGAAGATTAATTCCTTTAACATATAATCCTGCAACAGGATATTTTGATTTAACTTTTTGTTTTGAAAAGCCATGCATATAAGAATGCTTCATTTTAAGAGGTTCAAAAATTAATTCATGCATTACTTTATGAAATGGTTTTTTTGTGATATTCTCAATAATAAATCCTAATAAATAATAATTTGTATCTGTGTAAAAAAGCTTCTTTCCAGGAGGAAAACGAGGTTTTAAATTTTTCTTTCCCCATATTATTGCTTCTCTTGTTGTTGGTTTGTAATCCTTATTTTTTTGCATTTTTTTAAGAAGATGATAAAAGACATCATTTAATCCAGATGTTTGCATAAGCAGATGTTTTATTTTTATCTGTTCTGAATAATCTCTTCCTTTGTAAACGTGAAGCTGGCTCATTAACTCAGAATCGAGATATTTTGATATTCTCTCATCAAAATCTAATTCTCCTTTTTCATACAAAATGCTTATGATAGTTGCAGTGAATAATTTACCAACACTTGCAAGATGATTGGGTTGTTGAGGATTTGCTTTTACATTATTTGTTTTTCCTTCAGCAACATTAAGATTAATGCCCAATCTATCAGAATGAACAAGTAAATAAGCATTCATGATTTTTTTATCTGATCGGACTTGATTTCTGAATGAATTCTCAATATTTGCAATAATTTTTTCTTTTTTCATATTAATTACCTTTTCAAATATTTTACAAAAACAACACTACAACAATAAAGTAGATAATGACAGTTGTAATGTCTGAAATTATTGTTGATATCGGGCCGGAACCGATAGCCGGATCAAACTTAAATTTCTTTATTAGCAAGGTAATTAAAAGAGAAAATATTCCTGTAAAGATTAGGGCAATAAAACAGGCAAATGAAATTACAAAAGATATAAGATTTTCTTTCCATATAATGCTGATTAAAAAAAA
>PXDW01000026.1 GCA_003564925.1 Candidatus Woesearchaeota archaeon
AGGCGAGTCAATGGTTAATCCAGAGCCTTACTCAAACAATATTGTCTGCTTCTGCAACTTATTGGATTGCATGGACAAATCCAATTGCAGGAAGCTGATATATTCTTCAACTGCAGCAGTCTACGGAAACCCTTTGCATGATGTTATAGATGAGGAGCATCCCAAAAAGCCTTTGAATTATTACGGGCTTTCTAAGCTTGAATGCGAGAGAATCCTTTCATGGTTTGTCAAGCTGCGGGGATTTACAGGAATATCTTTAAGGTATTTTAATGTTGCAGGGGATGTCTTGGGATATGTTGACCCTTACGCTAAAAATATATTTCCTGTCATATGCGATGTAATATCCGGCAAATCTAAAAAGCTTAAGGTGTTTGGAAATGACTATAAAACAAAGGATGGAACATGCATAAGGGACTATGTTCATGTTGGAGATATAGCAAGAGCACATGTCCTGGCTCTTAAATGCGAAGACTCTTTTTCTTTAAACCTGGGAAGCGGAAAAGGCTACAGTGTTCTTGAGCTGATTAAAGAGTTTGAGAAATGCCTTGGCAGAAAAATACCTTTTAATTTTGCTGAGAGAAGATTGGGAGATCCTGCAAAGCTAATATGCTCAAACAGGAAAGCAAAGCAGGTTTTAGGCTGGGAGCCCTCTTTTAGATTAAGCGATATGGTCAAGAGCACGCTAAAAGCCTATAAGATTAAGTAAGGGAATATATTATGGTTTTTTAAGGGCTTGCAGAACTTTATTTCTTTGGTAGAAGTTTTTCTATAGTTTTATTTAAAGATTATTGAGTTCTGCCTATTTTTTTAATTTAACCCCCAGGCAACATTCCAAATCCAGGACTGGTAGGCATCATAAAGAAATACCAATACAAAATTAAAAAATCATCATTAGGATTATTCTTTACTTTTTCTCTAAAACCATTTTCAAATATTGCAGGATTGCTTCCTTTTTTTGTGTTATTCTCTAAACCAAATAATTCTTTATCATTTCCCTTTAACTTAAAAATTAAATCTGAATCACCATCTCCATCGACATCTCTAGCTATTAGGCCCTGTAAGGTGTTGTTTCCCAAGTAATAAACAGGTTTTGCCTCTTTTAGATTGCCATTTTCTCCAATCAAGGCCTTTATCGCATTTTTTTCTCTTCCGATAATATTTATTTTTCCTCCATAGATGATGTCTAATTCTCCGTCTGAATTAATATCCCCTAATTCAATGTGTTCTGGAAGATTTTTAAAATGATCCTTAAGAGATAGTAAGTATTCTTTATCTGAAAATTTCCCATTATCATTTTTTAATTTTATTAAGTTATATTTATTATCAATCCAATAAATGTCAGATTCTCCTTTGCCCTTAGAATCAAATGTAAAAAGATATTTTTGATTAATTCCTATGTTGCTGGCTATTTTTTTACTCAATTCTGCACTTTTATCTTCTGCCAGGAACAAATCCCCTCCCCTAACATAGACAATATCATCAGAGTTTGTAGGAGCAAAGGTATAATCATGATACCAGTCTTTTTTTCTTTCTTCTTTTTTTAATTCGGCTTTAACTGGTGTTTGAGAAAATGGGCTTGTTTTTTCAATTGTTTGCACTATAGCAGACTCCTCCTGCCTGAACCTATCCTCGGCTTCAGCTAATTTGCCGCCACAGCCAACAGCACTGTAAATTGCTGCTGCAGTAAGCAATCCTGCACATATTTTTTTATAAAGCTTCATTTTTATCTCCTTTTGTTCTTAAGTTAATAATAATATTTATAAATATTTCTATTTTTGCCACTATATAGTTAATATTATTAATTTCTAGATGCACAATATTTCTTTAAATTATAATATTAGTTGTAATTGAGAAATTTCTAAAGGGTAATTAAGAGGATTTCATACTAAATTTATTTCCATACAATTAAAGATTTTGATAAATATTTTTTCTATGGCCAATCAAAGTTATTTCAATTATTTTTTTCTTGTCATCAATGTCAGCAATAGCCCTGTAATCTCCAATTCTTATTTTGTAGTCTTTTCTTCCAGTAAGCTTATCAAAGAAATGATGCGGGTTCTGCTTAGCAGACATAATCTTATCCCAAATTCTTTTCGCTAGCTTTTTATTGCATTTCTCTAAGAATCCAATTGCTTCATAGTCAAAAATAACTTCATACATTAAAAACCAAGCCTCTTTCTTGCTTCCTCTTCTGTAACGAAGTTGCCTGCTCTGATTCTTTTTCTTGCTTTATCAATAGATTCCAAAGCTTCCTTGCTAAGCTTAGGCTGCGATTTTGCATTTTTAGCTATATAGACCATCTTTCTTATTAACTCATCATAGCTTTCGTTTTTATATTCCCTAAACTTATCCAGATCAAGTTTTGTATCTTCATGGATTTTTATTGTTGTTGTGCTCATATTATCACCTGTATACTATAGTATACCTAAGTATATATAAATATTTCTTTTTTTCTGAATTAGAAAAGCTACTTGAAGAAAGAAAACAAATATTTCTTTAAATTACGATGTTAGTTGCAATTGAGAAATTAGTAATCCAGAACAGTTTTCCTATAGAGAGTCAAACAGTTTAACTATTTGCTGAGATTTCAAAAACCTAACATTATTTTGCTTCCCAAAGTCAGAATCATCCGACCATATTACAGAATCTTTTAAGCCTAATGCTGCAGCAACAAAAACAACATCATCCGGATCAATGTGTAACATTATCTTTTTAGCTTCATTAAGTTTTCCAAGTATTTTCTCATCTGGAACCAAGGTAAT
This sequence comes from Candidatus Woesearchaeota archaeon, assembly GCA_003564925.1. GTDB lineage: Archaea > Nanobdellota > Nanobdellia > Woesearchaeales > PXDW01 > PXDW01. Next base: position 2,763 of record PXDW01000026.1, read on the forward strand.
ATGCCCAAGTAGATAATTAAGCAGTTTTAAGTAAGTAGCCTCATTTAATCCTGACTTTTTTAATACTAAACCTTTGTATTTTCTAATCTCGTGCATGGATATCTCAGGATAAA
>PXDW01000075.1 GCA_003564925.1 Candidatus Woesearchaeota archaeon
CTTGGATATATACTTTTTTATTTCAGGTATGGAGATTGTTTTCATTTTGTAATTATCTGAGCATATAACAAATTTATCTTTTCTAGCAAATTCAACAGGGGCTTTTTTATGCTCAACTATTATTTCCCTAAGTTCATTTAAGATTTTTATATATTCCTCGTTTATATTATATTTTTGCCGAATCTTTTCCTTGAAAATCGTCATTTTAGGACCAAACGAGTCCTGAAATGGAGGTATTCTTTTAAATAACCTTTCATAATATAAAACTGAACTCATAGCATTTTCCATAGCAGAGAATATATTTTCAAGGACAGCTAACAATAATTTTGGATCCTGAACAAGAGGATAAGTCATTGTAAGCATATGATCCGCCACCCTTAATTTCCTTATGGCATTATCTCTTGATATTTGAAACTGTTCCATATAACTTTGTAAATAGGACTTAAATTAAAAAAGCTTTCGCTTTTACTGCAGTTTTAGAATTGCTTCTGCCAAATCTCCAGAAGTTTCACTTAAGGCCTCCTCAGCTTTTTTTCTGTCAACCTTTGCCTGTTCCATAACTGTTTTTATATCTTCTTCTGCTATCTCCTCTTTTACTGAGCGCTCTTCTGCCTCTCCAGAGACTTGGTATGTTTCCTGCCCCATCATGTTAACCTTAGCAACTTGTGGGTTTTTGAAGACCAGCTCTTTATTGCCAATCTTCATTATTACCTCATCTACTTCTAAGTCTTCTTGCTGTATACCCATTCGTTTCATAGCTTGACGCATCTGTCTAGGATTTATTCCAGGCATCATTTTAATCCAAGTAAACTCATACCTTGTAGATGTAGAAGTATCTCTATTACTATAACTACGACAATCATTATTATGACATGGCCGGGCTTTAATTCTATTTTAGACTTATAATCGTCAAAATATCTTGTAAGCCCCCCTCCGCTTGAAGGCATTTGAACTTTATTATCTCTTGCCATTATTATATTAAGAATTGTTTTTTATTTATAAAGTTTATGTATGAAAATGTAGAGAAGCGTAAGCCGCCTTCTGTCAATCCCCATTCATGGAAAGATTGTCTTAACATTTAACTTAGCCCTTTAAAAGGTTGCACAAGGCAGGGCTCGCCGTTTCATCCTTTCCTGAAGAGACGTCAAAGGGTTAACTCATTTCCCTCGCGGAAAACTTCGCCATTATCATCCCATTCTTCAGGTGGTATCGTTTCTGAGCGGTTGCCGTCCATTTCTGAACCTCACTCTCATGAGTGCCTACTTCCTTAAATAAGGTGTGGGCGGACTTTCCTCCCTTTCGGGACAGTTAAGCGCTTCCCTACAACTACTAAAAATCAGATTTTATTTATAAATTTAACCTTATTCTCCGTTATAGGATAGAAAAAATTATTTTCCTGTCTCTTGGCCCGTCAAATTCTGCAAAGAATACTCCTTGCCACATACCCAACACCAATTTGCCATTTTTTACAGGAATATTCAAGCTAACCCCTACTAAAGATGATTTTACATGGGCAGAACTATTACCTTCTGAATGAGTATATTCAAGATCTTCAGAAACTATTTTTTTCAGTTTCATTAGAATATCTTTTTTTACGGAATGATCCGCGTTTTCATTTATCATTAATCCTGCAGTTGTGTGCGGGCAGAAAACATTGCAAATACCATCTTTTATATTTGATTTTTTTAAACTATCCTCAATTTTTGAGGTTATGTCAATAATTTGCTCTTTAAAGCTGCTCTTTATAGCAATTTCTTTTGTTTTCATAATTTCTATTTTAATAGAAGTAATGGAATTATTTAAATATTACCTAAACATCTATGTTAATAATGTCAGAAGATTCATTTTTATTAATAAACTTGAAAGATTCAGAATCAAAAAAACTAGCTCAAGTTATATCAAACGAATCATCAAGAAAGATACTGGATTTTCTTTCAAAAAAAAAATCAATAACAGAAACTGAAATAGCAAAAGAATTAAAACTTCCTTTATCAACAGTCCACTACAATCTTCAAGCACTAGTCAAAGCAAAACTTGTTAATGCAGATGAGTTTCATTATTCACAGAAAGGAAAAGAAGTAATCCACTACTCATTGGCAAATAAATATATAATAATAGCTCCAAAATCTTCTCCAAAATTTTTGGATTCACTGAAAAAAATAATACCTGCAATTTTGGTAACAGGGGCAACTGTTTTAGGAATGAAACTTTATGAATTATTTGCAATACAGAGGGATGATGTTTTTCTTGGCGGAGCAAGAAGCCTTGTAGAACAGGAAATGATGGTTCAAGATGTTCTGGCTCAAGAAGCTTCAAAAACTATCGAACCTTTAATAACAAACGCTTTCATATTGAATTTTTTGTATGGCGCTTTGTTTGCAATAGCAGTTTATTTTATCATAGAGTTATTCTCAAGAAAAATTAAATGATTTATTTCTTTTTAGTGAACCATTAAATTTAAAAACATAATCAATATATTCATATGGTAATGCAAGACACAGTAATAAAATTAAAGAATGTATCTAAAAGATTTGGAAAACATGTAATATTAACAAATATAAATCTCGATATAAATAACGGAGAGATTTTTGGAATAATTGGTTCATCTGGAGCAGGAAAGACAACATTGCTTAATATTTTGATTGGTTTTTTAGAGCCTGAAATCGGTGAAGTTCTTTTTAAGCCCCAGGAACTTATAGATTATACAAAAACAGGAACAGAATATAGGTCCATCTATAATTTTCCAAAAGTTGTAAAAAGGTTTTTTGGTTTTGCAGCTCAAATGCCTTCTTTTTATTCAAAGCTTACTGTTAGGGAGAATCTTGTTTATTATGGCCATCTTCATGGATTGTCAAAAGA
>PXDW01000077.1 GCA_003564925.1 Candidatus Woesearchaeota archaeon
CAGGAAAGAAGCAGAAAAATTATTTAGTATGGCTGATGTTTTTGTAATGCCTTCAGTATCAGAGCCTTTTGGCATAGTCCCTTTGGAGGCAATGCATAAGGGGACTCCTGCGATAATATCAAAACAAAGCGGGGTTTCAGAGGTTCTGAACCATTGTATGAAGGTCGATTTCTGGGATATAGATGAGTTAGCCAATAAAATAATCAGTGTTATAAAATATTCTCCTTTGCGCAAATCTTTAGGTGAAAATGGTTTTAATGAAGCTCAGTTATTTGGTTGGGAAAAGCCGGCTCAGAAATGTATTGATGTATATAACGAGGTATTTAAATGGTAAGTGTCTGTTTCTATTTTCAGGTTCATCAGCCGTATAGGATAAGAAAATATAGTGTTTTTGATATAGGGAAAGATGATTATTTTGATAATAGAAAGAATAAGGATATCATGGAGAAAGTGGCCAGAAAATGTTATCTTCCTGCAAACAAAGTTATGCTGGACCTTATAAAAGAACATAAAGGAAGGTTCAATATAAGCTATTCCATAAGCGGAACAGCTTTAGAGCAATTTGAGGAGTACTGTCCGGAAGTTCTAGATAGTTTTAAAAAATTAGTAAAAACAGGCTCAGTTGAAATCCTCGGAGAGACTTATTATCATAGCCTCTCTTACCTTTATTCAAAAAAAGAATTTGATGAGCAGGTTAGGATGCATTCAGATAAGGTAAAAAAAATATTTGGTGTAGCTCCAAAAGTTTTTAGAAATACTGAATTGATTTGCAGCAACGAAATGGCAAAATATATGGAAAATAAAGGGTACTTGGGAATGCTTGCAGAAGGCGCAGATTATATAATGGGGTGGAAGTCTCCTAATTTTTTATACAGGTCTGTAGGTTCAAAGAAGCTTAAACTGCTTCTTAAAAATTACAGATTAAGCGATGATATAGCATTTAGGTTCTCAAATAAAGAGTGGACAGGATATCCGCTAACAGCCGATAAATTTTCTGGATGGGTAGATGCTGCTAACGGAAATGGGGAGATAGTCAACCTTTTTATGGATTATGAAACTTTTGGAGAGCACCAATGGGAAGACAAGGGAATTTTTGATTTTTTGCGCCATCTTCCTGAGAAGATATTAAAAAATAAAGACAATAATTTTATAACTCCTTCAGAGGCTATCGAAAAGTACCCATCGAGAGGAGAGATTGATATGCACAACATAGTTTCCTGGGCTGATATTGAAAGAGACTTAAGTGCATGGCTTGGAAACAAAATGCAGCAAAGCGCTATAAGTGAAGCATATATGCTGGGGCCAAGAGTAAAAAAAACAAGAGATGCAAATCTTATAGAAAGATGGAGAAAACTGTTAACCAGTGATCATTTTTATTATATGTGCACAAAATGGTTTTCCGATGGTGATGTACACAAATATTTTAGCCCGTATGAGAGTCCATATGATGCTTATATCTCATATATGAACATATTGAATGATTTTATAATAAGGCTAAATGAAAAAGATAAAGAATATAAAAAAAATAGAATAGGAAATATTATATCATGAAAATTTTATAAGTTTTGCAGATTTCATGGTATTTTATAGAAAGATTCAAAAATAATGGTAAAATTTAAAAATAACTAAGATATTCAGAATCTAAAGGGGTGAAAAATGAAAGGCATTTTTGATAATGTTCCAGAGGAAAATTATTTCTATTTGGCCAATGGCTTGATTGTAAAAAACCTTGGCGAACTGCTTTCAGCGCTTGATATGATTGATAATGAAACATTTGAAAAGCATGTAAATAAGGAAAAAAATGATTTCGCGGATTGGGTAAGGGACATTTATAAGGCTCAAAAGTTTTCTGAGTCTTTGAGAAAATCAAATAAGATAGAATCTATGATCAAGGTCATTAGGAAATATTTTAATGATATTGAAAAAGATGATATATCATTTGATCTTTTTGGCATAAAATTAAACAAGTTATTGGTTGGCTTTATACTAGGGTCATTATTTGGAATATCTTTGGGTATGCTTTTATTTACACATTTTTTAAATTGATTATTCTAAAATAATACTCCTTTATATTTTTTCATTACAATTATTTAATTTTATTTAATATAATATTCAAAAGAAAATTATATATATCAGAATAATATAGGTTAGAATAAATTATATAAATCAGAATATTTGGTTAATAATATATAGAGGTTTGATAATGTATCAATTAAGAAAGGATTATATTCTTGATAAGTGGGTAATAGTGTCATCTGTTAGGGGAAAAAGGCCTGTCCAGTTCCAGAAAGAGGAAAGTTCATTAAAGGCCAAGGATTGTGTTTTTTGTCCTGGGAACGAAGACAAGACACCTTCTGAAAATTTTAGGTTTGAGGAAAAAGGAAAGTGGACTATAAGATGCTTTCCAAATAAGTTTCCTGCAGTTGGAGGATCAACTTTTCCAAAAAATAAAGAAAAGTTTTTTCAGGCAGAACCTGCATTTGGGTATCACGAAGTCATTGTTGATACTAGAGAACATGATATGCAGCTTCATGAAAAAAATATAACCCATTTATACAACCTTATCAATGTTTGGATCAACAGGATTCTTTATTATAGAAAAAAATCCAGAATAACTTATGTCCAGGTTTTTAAGAATCATCTTAAGGAGGCTGGAACCAGTATTTTCCACAGTCATTGCCAATTGGTAGCTTCAAGCCATATTGAAAAGCTAGTGTATGAAAAAGCTATAGCAATAAATAAATATAAAAGGAAGTATAAAAAATGCCCATATTGCGATATAATAAAATTGGAGAAAAAAAAGAAATCAAGAATTGCTTTTGAAAATAAGAGCTTTACAGCAATATGCCCCTTTGCCTCTTTTTATGGCCACCATGTTGAGATATACAGTAATAGGTGCATTAAATATATTTGGGAATTAAATGAATCAGAGAAAAAAGATCTCGCACATATCTTAAAAAAAGTAATAAGTAAATTGGGCAAGAACAATGTCCCTTATAATCTTGTAATAGCTAATGGGATAAAATTAAAGCCCTTCCATTTTCATATAAATGTAGCACCAAGAGAGTTTAAAGAAGGGGGATTTGAAATAGGAACAGGAGTTTTGATTAATTCTGTTACTCCTGAAAACTCAGCTGCTTGGTATAAGAGCAAATAGATCATTATAGAAAATAATAGGTTATCATAATAGAATTATCCGAACCACAATAAACTTAATAATTTTAACTGGCTAATCTTTTCTACTAGCTATTTTTCTTTCTGTAAAACAAAAATGCAATAGATGCAAGGAAGAGAGCAATGCAGCTTATTACTGTAATTATTATGCCGCTGAACTGTCCGTCAAATCCTGAGGGAGAGGCATGCTTAATCCATATCCCTGCATAGGCCCACACAAAAACTAATCCATATGCTATATTTCTGTCTTTAATCATTCTTAGGATTCCAATAGCCGTTCCAATTAATATTACTAAAACAGTCCAGATCTGACTTGATATTCCAAATCCGTCCCAATCGATGCTGACCAAAAATGTTGTAACATTGGCAATAGTTGCTACAGTTATCCATCCAAAATAAACGCTGAAGGGAAGGCTAATAAAAAAATACTCTTTGGAAGAGAGCTTTTCCCTTCTTATAAAGTCTGCTATCTTAATTAAGGAATATAATATAACTATCATAAAAATTAATGAAGCCCATATAAGTTTGTAATGCCATGAGAAGATCCATAATACATTAGCTATAGAGCTGATTATAAAATAAATGCCTATTCTGTAAAGCAGCTTGCTTTTTGCCTTTCTTTTCTGGAAAAGCCCGAATTGGTAAAGAATATACAATCCCAGAAGAATATATATAAGCCCCCAGATTGAAAAAGTAATTCCTGCCGGAGCAAAAAGATTTGGATATGAGTCAGAAACTTGTCCAGTAGCTATTCTGTTTATCGGAAGGGCATTAGCAAGAAAATTTACAATTATTACAGCTAAATAAGCAATTGCTGCAGAAATCTTAATAAAAATTGGCTTCATTTTGATTTAATTGCTTTGCTGATTTATATATTTTTTTATTATTTATGGCTGTGTTTCTCATTTATATGATAATGAATTTTTTAATGTTTATTTTTTTATTTTTAATCTTTTTATGTTTGATTTATGTTTGATGATTCCATATATTATCCCTAATGATCTTGCTGACATTTGTAAAAGATGGATGAAAGGGAATGCAAATGCTCTTAGATCTTTTTTTGTTATTAAATATTTTAAGGTAGGAAAGCTGTAGTATAAAATCCAAGGCATAAGAAGAGCAATAAAAAATACGAGTAAAAAGATATTATCTAAAAAAGATAAAATCAAAAATACAGGAAGGCTTAATATCCAAAAAGCTGCAAACAAAAAATCAAATAATCTGTTATGCTCTATAGATAGCTTTGCCCACCCAATTCCATAATCAAACCACTTTTTTGCAAGTTCTTTTAATGATACTGGATGGTTGTGATAGACTTTTGATCTTGGATTGACTAAAAGACTATAACCTAATTTTCTTATCCTGTAGCTTAAATCCACATCTTCTCCTGAAGGATAATAATTTTCATCAAAAAAATTAACTTCCTTAAGAACGCTCATCTTGTATGCTGCTATCATTGTTGCTATCCTTTCAGATTTTTTGGTCTTTTTTTCAAAAACGGAGTTTCCAAATAATCTTATTTCTTGGCTTAAAGAGATTATACTATCAGGATTGCTGGACATAGGTATCCCTGAAACTCCGGCAGCATTTTTCCACCCAATATATTTGATAAGTTCAGATATTGTATTCTTTTTTAATATTATATCAGAATCAACAAAAACAACAATATCTGTTGCTGTTTCTTTTAAGGCTCTGTTTCTTGCAGCCCCAGCCCCCTTCTTTTTTTCTTCCATAACCTCAACGCTTTTGAATGATTGAGCAATATCTTTTGTTCTGTCGGATGAGTTATTATCAACTACAATTATCCTCTTTTCTTTAGGCTCTGCAGATATTAGAGATCTTAAGCAGCTTTTTATTGTTCTCTCGCCATTATATACAGGAACTATGACTGTTATTTTATTTTTCATTTTTATTTTATTTTTCATTTTTTATTATTCTGTAAGTTTTTTTCATTATTTTATCAAAATCGTATGCCTTAACACTTTTTATTGCATTATTTCTTAAAAAAGAATATTTTTGCTTATCATTTATTATTGATATGATATTCCTTGCTATTTCATCAGCATTATTTTTGCATAGAACACCATTATAATTGTTCTTTATAATATCATTTACCCCCCTTACATTGATACCTACAAAAGGCAATCCACAAGATAAAGCCTCTATAACAACCTGGGGAAAACCTTCATACTTAGATGACATTATAAATACATCAGACTTCCTAAGAATTTCAGGAAGCCTATTATTTGAGATGTTTCTTATAATCTTCATTTTTATTTTATTTTTTTTTGAATATTGTATAAGTTTTTTTCTCTCTTCTCCATCACCCACCATAATAATAAAAGGATCAATTCCAATTGATTTCATAATCTTTACAGATTCAAGAATAAGAATCTGGTTTTTTCCTTTATCAAGCCTCCCAACAGAAACCAAAACAGGTTTTTTGCTTGCTCTTTTTTTCTTTTTTGAAGGCTTAAAAATTCCTCTGTCAACCCATAAAGGAACTACTTTTGTTTTTTTTTCAAAATCTTTGTTTATTTTTACAATTTCTCTTTTAAGCCTAGGGGAACTAGCTATTATTGTATCAGAGTATTTTAAGGATACATACTCAAGAATCTTTGTAACTATATATATAAAATAATTGTATTTTCTTTTGAAGGTAAATGACCAGTTCCAGTCATATTTTGATACGATTTTTTTATTTCCAAGAATTTTTTTTGCTATGACTGCTGGAAAAGCCCCGGATATATGATGGATATAGTATATATTACTCTTCCTGAATATTTTTAAATTAAAAATAGGATAGAACAAATAAGCAAAATTCTTAAAGAATATGGGTGTATTTCTGCTTAGGCACACATGCGTTATATTCTTTCCAAGCTTAACCTTTTTTGTGTCCTTGCTTAAATAATAAACATGCCCTTCTTTTTTTGCCAGATAATTAAGCTCTTTGACTATTTTTGTATAAACGCCTATCCTAAAGCTTTCTTGGAATGAGCCGGCAAGGCTTTCTATGCATAAAATCTCTCTTTTCATTTAATTCACTTTTTTAAGGCTATTTTTTCGTATATTTTTTTTGTTTTTATAGCCATGGTTTTGGAATCAAAATTATTTATTATTTTTTTAAAACCTTTTTCTGCCATTCTTACCCTCATTTTTTCGTTATTCAGAACACTTGATATATTTCTAGCAAGATCTTTGCTGCTTCCGGGTTTTATTATAATCCCATTAATTTTATTGTCTATTATCTCGTCAACAGCCCCTACATCTGTGGCTATACAGCAGCACTTCATAGACATTGCTTCAAGCAAGCTTATCGGAAAGTTTTCATAATATGATGGAAGAACGAATATTGAAGATATCTTATATAGGCTTGGAAGCTTATGATTTTCAACAAAGCCCAAATAATCATATTTTTCATCTTTAATATTGTATTTTTTTAAAAGTTTCTTAAACCTCTTAACATCCCCTCTTCCTGCTATCACAAAATGCACTTTTTTGTTTTGCAGCCTTTTTATTGCTTTAACAAAGACTTCAATTCCCTTCTGCGTAATTATTCTTCCTGCAAAAAGGATTATAGGATATTTTACTTTTTTCAGTTCAGGAAATTCAACATAGGGGTTTTTGATTTTTTCATAATTGAAAAGATTAGTTGAAATGCCGTTATGGGTTACATAAACATTACCTTTATATCCATACTTAATAAACTCACGAGCAAATTTGTTTGATACAGTTATAAGGTTTTTTGTCTTTCTAAGATAGATCTTTTCAAGCATATAGATTATAGGATAAGCAAGTATACTCCCTTTTTCAGAAGTTGCCATCTTAAAAAAATTTTTATTGCTTTTTAAAAATCCCCGAACTTGCCCTTTAATGGTTGTGTGTGCGGTAACCAAGGACGGAACACTTGTTTTAAATTTTATGAATATGTCTGGCATTTGAACAAGGTTCGCAGAATGTACTATATCAAACTTGTATTTTTTATTTAGCTTTTCGAAATTTTTATAAACAGCTATTTGAAACTTGAAGTTATAAAAAAAGTCATCATTAGCTTCAGATATCTGATGAACTTTTATTCTTTTGCCAAAAACATCCTCTATTTTTTTTTCATCATAAAATTTTCCTCTTCTTGGAGTTATTACATGTATATCAATATCCGAATATTCGCTTAGCTCTTTAATTAAATTCAATGAATATACTCCAACACCTCCCCACGGAGGCAAAAATTCGGGAGTGATGAAGGCCAGTCTCAAATTATTTACCTCCTAGGCATTTCATATGCCTTGTATATTTTTTTTTGTACTAAGAAGATCAACATAAAAATAATAGAAATAAAAGCCAAAGATAGCCAGACGCTTATCTCATTTATTGCATTTATCCCAAATATTATGCTTATTAATGTAAGGAAGACTGCTAATGCAGAAACTATAATTATGCTTAAGCCTATTGATATCAGGATTCTTTCGAAAAGCCTTATCTTTTTTATCAGGAAAAGGCTAAGCAAATACCCTGGTATAAATAAAGTTAACAATATGCCTAAAATTATCCTTAATACATTTATGATAAATATAATCATTTTACATCAACCCAAAAATATATCTCTTGGTCATTATTCAGAAGCCTTACATTCAAAGGGATTTTTTCTCCTCTGTAAAAGCTTCCAGGGATAAAATTTTGATTTATAATTAGCTCATCCCCATGTTCTAGAGTTGCATTGCCCTCACTTATTTTTATTGTTCCAAAATATGTATAATACTGGTATTCTACTCTTTTACTTTCATAATTATGTATAATAAATGAGAAAGAATACTCATAACCAGCTCTAACTTCTTTGGGAAGTTCTCCTGTAAAATATAACTCAGTAAATCCTTGTTCTTTTGGTGCAGTAAAGCTAAAAATGGCTAAAGCCATAATAAAGATAATTAATAAGAGGGTCATAACACCAAAAATCAAATATTCTGTTTTGTCAATCTTCATTTATAAAAAAAAGCAAAAACATTATATAAATCTTTTCAATCTTATTATTAATTAATAGTTATATTGTAAAGTTATTATATAATAGTAACATTTAAATATATTCTTTATTTATTTTATATTGGTGGGTTTAATCATATGAAAAATATAACAGTGCTTATACCTTGCTATAATGAGGAAAAAGGCATTTCAGATGTTATTAAAGGTATACCTCATAAAAAGCTTGAGGCATTTGGGTATAAGGCAGAAGTTATTGTTATAGACAATAATTCTAATGATAAGACTGTAAAAAAAGCAGCTTCTAAAGGGGTAAAGATAATTACTGAGAAAAAACAAGGAAAGGGGCATGCTGTTATAACAGGATTCAAAAGCCTCCCAAAAAATACTGATATAGTTATAATTTTAGATGGGGACAACACCTACTTAAGCAGAGAAATGTTAAGGATGATAGAGCCTCTTGATTCTAAATTTTGCGACGTAGTTATAGGAACCAGATTAGGAGGAAAGGTAAAAGGAGGTTCAATGCCTACTATGAATAGATGGGGGAACTGGTTTTTTACTTTTATTGTCAGGACAGCCTATAAAACAAGCGTTACAGACGTATGCACAGGATATTTTGCCTTCAATAAGAATGTAGCTGATTTTCTGGCAGAAAATCTTGAATCAAAAGGTTTTTCTCTTGAAATGGAAATGGTTACAAAAATGGCTCGCATGAATTATGAAATCTATTCTGTCCCAATAACATACCAAGAAAGAAGATTTTCTGAATCAAAGCTAAGGCCTTTTAAAGATGGGATAAATATTCTTAAAGTATGGGCAAAAGATCTCAGATGGAAACCTAATAAATCGAGAAAAGTAAAAAAAGTGTAAGGTATATATAAATAGATACATAAACAAATAAATAATTAAATTATCACTATATGCTGACAATTATTAAATATCTTCTATTATTGGTTCTTATTTTAATAATAAAATAAAAAGATTTAAATACTATCTTTATTATATCATTTCTATATTTTTTGATTCAAAATGGATATAGTTAAAAAAAGAGGTCTTGCAGTAATATTTACATTAATAATAATCTCTATCTTGATTTATTCCGGGCCGGTAAAAGCTATAACAATAGGCATCTCTGATTTAGTAGGATCAATAACTGGCTCGAACACAGTCAGTTTCTTGGCTAAAGTTGACCTCCATACCAATGATGTAATTCCAGAATATACTATATTTACTATAAGTATGACAAATTCAGATGATTATCCGGATTATTCATGCGATTTTGATATTGCAGGCAATAAAATATCTCCATGTTCTTATATAAATGTAACTTTGCAGGAAGATAATTTAGGAGCTTATACTTTGGGAAGCAGCCTGTATGGTTACGGATTTATTGATGGTACAGGCCCACTTGTTTTAGCTGAAACAAATTTTTCAGGCTATGGTTATGCCTATAATCCTGGCTATGGTTATGATGCTTTTAATATTGCTTTAAATTCAGGAGCAGAATTAATATATAATGTTACATGGGAAACTCCCAATGTAGAAGAAAATGTAACTTATACAATATCCATGTATACAACTATTAGCGATGGTGTTAATACTTTTCAATATGCAACTACTGAAGATTCTGGAATTATAACTTTGGTAAGCCAAGCACAGGCTACCGCAGATTCTGCTGCTGTGTCTGCTGTAAGGGACGAGCTTACATATGAGCTCATATTAATGGATAATAATATAGAGGTTAAAAACAGGGTTGTCGGAAATCTTTATCTTCCAAGTGAGATGGGCGGAGTGAGCATAGAATGGAATTCAAATTCAACTGATGTAATAAACACAACAGGGGGCGTTACAAGGCCTGCTCAGAATACATCTGTCTTGATGACAGCTTATTTGTCAAAAGGCTCAGCATCATCAACAAAAATATTCTATCTAAGGGTTAGAAGGTCTGTTGCTGCTCAGGCTCCTGACGGAGCAGGAAATTTAAACCTTACTGAGACAGAGGCTAAATTTGATTTTACAAATGTTATGAATATAAAAAACATAATTGCTCTTGATTCTATACCTTCAGACACTGTTGTAAGCCTTGACTTCAGCGAACTTTTAGACCCTGGAAAAAAGCTCACTTTACAAACCAATAATATAACTTTGAAAAGGCAGACCTCAACTTATGATTATATTGCATATATTAAAAACGGAACAGAAATATATGGGGGCTTAACTTGGAATGGAATAATTAATATGCCAACTATTAAGCCTGCTTCAGACTATACAGCACCTTCAGGCTCAGCAGATGTTGTTGTAGATATGGGTTCAGGAGTCGAATTAAATTTTTCTCAGCCAGTTAAAATAACAATTGGAGGAATGGCAGGAAAGAGGGCAGCATGGACAAGAGGAGACACAACCTTAGTATCGATCGATACAGTATGCGATTCTTTAGAAAATCCAACAAATATAGATGCAGTAAGCACAAGGGAATGTTATATAGACTCAGGGTCAGATTTGGTTATATGGACTTATCACTTTACTGTTTTTGCAGCTTACACAATTCCTACTACTACAACAGATGACGAAGATACAGGATATACAAGCAGAACTTCATGGTATTGTTATCCTTGGTCTGAATGCATAGACGGATATCAGACAAGGAGGTGTATTTCAAGTAACAGGCAAACAACATTAAGAAGATCCTGCATAGAAGAGCCAGAAGAAGCTGAGTACGATAAAGAAGATGTTGATGAAAGCATAATCACACAACCTGTTGATCAGGACATAATATCTGATGAAAAAGCTCCTGAAACAGAGAAAGAAACAGAACCTAAGCCAAGCATTGAGATAGAAGAAAGTATTATGGACATGGTATGGCTGTATGCTTTCATAGCATTTGTTGTTGTTGCCATAATAATACTTTTAGTCGAGTTCAAAAGAACAAAAGGAAAGTTTTGATATAGATAATATTTTTATAGTTTTAGTTCTTACATAATCAAATGATAACTAAAGATATGTCAAAAGAAGCCATTCTTGGATTGGCTTCTGATTGCGCAAGATGCGGGAAGTGCTGCAAGTTCGGCTCAGGGTTTATTCTTCCAGAAGAAGTAGCAGGAATCGCATCTTACCTTAATATTTCTGAGGAGAAGCTAAAGGCCAAATATCTTGAAGAGATAAACATCTTAAATAAAAATATTTTCAAATTCAAGACAAAAGGAATAAAATCATTTGGTGAGTGCATTTTTTTAAATAGGAACCTTTGCAAAATAGAAAAAATAAAGCCTTTAAACTGCAGAATAGCAAACTGCAATGAATATGGAGAAGAATTAAATGAATGGTACATATCAAATAATATTTTAGACACCGAGGATCCTGTTTCAGTGAGGGAATGGGCTTCAAGACTAATATCAAAGCCGACAATAGAAGGGGCAAATCTACATGAACTTATACCTAATGCAAAAAAACTGGATAAAATTCTTCGTTATAAGATTTTGAGGTAATTGAGACATATATTCCTAAAATATTCCTAAATTAACCAGCCGTAGGTTGCATTCTAAATATATTGTCTTCTTAAAGAGAGAGTTTCTCATCAATGTCTTCAGCAACATCTCTAAGGTTACTTAAGGCTTTTTGCATGTCTTTTTCTACTTCATCAACTAATTCCTTGAGGTTGTCAACTCTCAGCATATACCTATTGTTCTTGCTTATTACAATTCCTGAATCCATTAATTTATTCAGATGAAACACAACAGTTCCTCTGCTTAGATTAAGCCTTGATGCAATTTCATCGCTGGAGAGCATCTCATCTTTTTTTGCTACTTTCAACAATATTATAAATATTCTGAAGCAGCTCTTGTCTTTATCCCTTAAATTAAAAAGCCCTAAAGAGTTTCCGAACCACTGAAGCTCGTAGTTTAGATTGTCCTTTTCAGGGTTTCTTGTTTTTATTATAGTGATGCGTTGAAATCTTATCATGATGTAAGTAAAGCAATAGTAGTATATAAACTTTTCCGAAAGATTTATATATTAGAAGCATTTTACATAAACTACGTTGATTTAAGATAGACATATGGAGGTGGTAAATATGTGGGACATCTTTGAAGAATTTGAAAGAATACAGAACGAAATGGATAGGATGTTCGGAAGACAATTCAGAAGACCTCTATTGGAAGGAAAAAAGGACTCAAAAGACTTGGCAGTAAGCACACCTAAAAGCAATATACTTGAGACAGAATCCAACATAGTTGCAACATTTGACA
>PXDW01000039.1 GCA_003564925.1 Candidatus Woesearchaeota archaeon
AAAATGAATATTTTTATTTATGATGTTTTTAAGTATACTGAATAATTATTTATCAAAGGATAAAAAATTCCCCTCTATTTTTTAAATTTCTTTCAGTGAATCTTTAGTTTATCTCATTAATTGTTGGACTTGTTATAATAAATTATATATTCTCTTTTGAGAACATTGTTTCCCATGATATATATAAGTAATGCGTGTTTAAAAGTATTTTTAAATAACTTGGGTTGTAAAATTTATGAAACTAATCTCTGTTAAATGAAGAAAAGTAAATCTTTTGATTTATATCTTAAAGAGTAATCTTATTTATATATTAATTTTTTTTATGGATGTTATGATTGATTCACATGTTCATTGCAGGGATTGGTTTCAGGATCAGTATCTATAAAGCTTAGAGGCTGATTTTTAATTTGTATGCTCAATCACCATAATATTTAAAATATTGGATATCTTTTGGATATCCATAATGAAAAAGATAAAAATTGATACGAAGAGTAAACTTGTTTTAGAGAATATTGATGGTTTTGTGAAAAGAAAAGTAACTAAATTTGGAAATAGTGCAAAAGTTGATTGCCCAAAAGAACATCTAGGTAAGGGGGTGTTCCTAGTTTTTATAAAAAATGAAACGAATAAGGACTAATATATTTGATGAATTAAAGAAAAAGGATGAAGAAATAGCCTATCTAAAAAATAAAGAAAAAGAAAAAGATGAATATATTAAGACCCTTATTGAAGAACTTAAAAAAACACAAGCACTTCTTCGGCAATTTTTGAATGAAAACACTCCTTCTTCAAAATTGCCTCAGAGAAAATATCCTCAAAGAGAGAAAAAAGAAAGTAAACTAAGAGGGAAACCTAAGGGAAGTAATGGAGCAACCAAGGAAGAGCCTGAACATATCGACAGAAAACTTAAAGCAAAACTTGATAAACAATGTAATAAATGCGGAAGAAGAATACAGGAATCAGAAATATGTAAACAGATTCGATATATTTATGACATAATTATTCGACCAGAAGTAACAGAGGTAGAAGAGGAATATTCTTTTTGTGAGTGTGGACAATGTTGTCTAGGGAAACATCCAGAGATACCAAATAGTGGTATGATAGGTTATAATCTTCAGGCTCTTATCGAGGAATTAAAATTTAATTTTGCGGGTTCATGTGGCAGAATCTCAACATTTTTAGAAAATGTTGCCAATATTAAATTTAGTGCAATGTCAATTAACAATTGTGTTAATAGAATTGCAGATTCTTTAAATCCTTCTTATGAGGAGATGAAGGACAAGTTAAAAGAGACTCCTTACAGTTATTGTGATGAGACTACATGGCCTGTAGAAGGTAAAAAATGGTTTTTATGGATCTTTATTACTAAATATTCTACATTAATACATATTCAAAACTCTAGAGCAAGAAGAGTCTTAGAAGATATATTCACTGAGGATTATCTTGGAGTTATCATTAGCGATTGCTTTAAAGTTTACAGATATTTTGGTAGAAGATTTCAAAAATGTTGGATACATTTTTTACGAAAGTTAGAATATGAGGCTGAAAAAGATTCAAATGTTAAAGAGTTGTATAATCAAATGTCTGGATTTTATCATGAAATGAAAGAGTTTCTAAAAGAGAATCCTCCACCAAAGATAAGAAAAATAAAGAAACTATATTTTGAGAAAAGATTAAAGACAATAATGAATTATAAGAGATGGAATGATAAGTCTAATGAGATAATAAAAAATTGGCTTATTGAATATAAGGGACATTGGTTAACAGCAATAGAAATTGAAGGGATTAATTTAGAAAATAATATTTCAGAAAGAGGTATTAGAAATGTTATTCCTTGGAGGAAGATTCTTGGTGGACATAGAACAAAAGAAGGAGCTTATAATTTTGCAGTTATTGAATCGCACAGACAGACATGGAAGATGCAAGATAAATCTCCTTACTTAGAGATTATCAATCACCTGAGACATAAATAGTCTTTTCCAATGTAGACACAACAGGGTCATTATTTTATTTATTCTCTGCTAAATTAGGTGTCAGAAAGACACACTATATAGCCCGAGAAGGCTTTATAGATACGGCAAAAGCGATATTGATATTTTATTACTTGCAATAAATAAAAAAACAGGACTAATTACATTTCATTGTTGCGATACCAAAATAGGAAATCATAAAGAACTTGACTTTGACTATACAAAAAAATGGTTTCAAAAAAGACTATTTGAAAAATCAAAAATAATTGAACCAAGTGAAGAATGGCATTGTATAAATAAAGGTAAAGCTGAAGGAAAAATTATTGGTTGTAATCCTGTTTCAATACTAAAATTAGCAGGAACAAAATATTTTCCTGATTTTTCAGACTCTATTTTTTTTATTGAAAATTTCAACTCAGAACCAACAAGTCTTATAGTTCAATTAACCCAATTAAAACAAATTGGAGTTTTTGAAAAAATCAAAGGAATTGTTATTGGAAATAATTATAACTTTAAACCAGAAAAATTCAAAGCAGAAAATATCATTAATGAATTTCTTAAAGAATATAATTTTCCAATTCTAAAAATAAATGAATTTGGACACTATCAACCACATGCATTTTTACCAATTGGAGCAAAAATTAAACTTGATGCCTCAAATAAATCAATTAAAATAATAAATGATTTTCTAAAATAAAAATACACCCACAAACACTAAAATTTCCCTCAATTAAAAAATCTGTTAAAAAAAAACTAATTTAAAATCAGCTCAAAAAAGC
>PXDW01000015.1 GCA_003564925.1 Candidatus Woesearchaeota archaeon
GTCAAGCACTCCAGATAATATAGAAATAAATATAGAAGGAAGCAAAGCATTTTTGACGCCTTCAAGAGATTGGACAGGTTACGAAGAGGTTGTTTTTACAGCATCAGATTCAATAAGCCTTGTAGTTTCTGATATATTTGTAATGCATGTTGTAGAAGAAGAAAAGACTTCTTTCTGGAATAGAATAAGATCAATTTTCAGTTAAATTTTATTATTCCAAACGTTTTCAAAATCTCAACTATAATACCTACAATAAATAACCCTATTAATATAATGTTCAATGGCAAAAAGCTTTTGAAAGAATATTCAGGATTCTTATTGCCCATTTTTTTTGCATTTCTATGCATTAATATTATAACAATGCTCTGTATACCGCCGGCTATGGCTCCAACTACAGCTATTATAGCTATAAAATTATTTATTCCCAGCAAAAACAAAACTAAGGGTATAAAACATGCAAGAATCCAGGAAATATTCTTATTGATTCCAAAGTCATAATAGTACATTTCTTTCATTGCCAGTCCAATGACTAAAAAAGAGGTTGACATTGTAAATAAAGCAAATAAATTTCCGAATAGAATAATATTTGGGCCTAAAATATTTCCAAGCCCTACTGTTGCAACATCTGTTGTGTTTCTGCCGCTTACTCCAATAACAGCAAGAGAAAAAATAGCATATATGGCCATAGAACCGAGTGTTCCTGCCACTATGCTTTTCTTGAGGTTCTTTCTTTCTCTCTCAAGAATCTCTTTCATTGCCGGAACAGAAACAGCTCCAAGAAATGCAAATAATATAACGCCATATGGAAGTATGAACTTTGAAATTTCGTAATATGCCAGATTTGAAAAACTAAAAAAGGAAGATGCAATTGAGAAGGTTATTATTATTGTAGCAATAGAAACCATGATAAGGCCGAGAACAACCTCAGAGTCTTCAACAACCCTCAGACCAAAATATATTAATAAAGACATAAATGCGAAGTATATCAGGCTTGAATAAAAAGGACCGATAAATAGCAATATATTTGACAAGGCTATTCCTGAGCCGACTATATATGCAATTAAACCACCATAGCTTCCAAACAACATGGTAAAGAACAAAGTTTTTTTACCTTTTTTTCCGAGATACTTTTCTGCATATCCAGGGAGCTGATGATTTTCTTTTGTCCTTAATGTAATCTCCCCCATATATAGGTTTATTACAAGAACAACCAAGCCAATAAAGATTATACTAATCAATCCTAAAGTAAAACCTGATTTTGAAACAACATAAGGTATTCCCAATATGCCGGCACCTATGGTGCATCCGATTAGCGTTGCGATTGCCCTTAAATTGCATTTTGTAATCATCATTTAATTATTGAACTAATAGGTATATAAATCTTATTGGAAAACTAAAATTTTATAAACTTAATATTCTTTTTTTATAAAAAATTCATGGGGTGGGATAATGAATAAGGAAGTAGTAGAAAAATTAGCAGCTTTAATAACAGCGGGATTTGGCCTGATTGCAGCTTTGGCATGGAACGATACAATAAAAGCAATATTTGCGAGAGCATTTGGCGAGACAGGAACAATATGGGCTATGTTTGCTTATGCTGTTGTTGTCACTATGATAGCTGTTTTTGCTTCAATTCAGATAGGTAAAATGGCAGCAAAAGCAAAATAATCTTAAAAAAGAAAAATTTTTATTCAGCCAAGGTTTTCATAAAAATATGCAATCTTGGCTTATATTTGCAATCTTGGCTTATCTTTGTGCAGCTATATCTATATCTATTGATAAATTTTTTATGAACAAAAAAAATAATGAACCTTTAACAACAGGAGCATTCAAGATGTTCTTTGATGGTTTTATTTTACTGATTATCGGTCTAATTTTCTTTAATTTAAGATTTAGTTTAAATGTATTATTATGGTCTTTATTAGTTGGATTTTTATATGCCTTACTTTCTTTTATGTATTTCACTTTATTAAAATTAAAAAATGTTGGAACAGCTATACCTTTTTATGATTCTTTCTTAATACTTTCTGTTTTTATCGGTTCAATAATTTTTTTAAATGAAACTCCTTCACTTATAAATTATTTAGGCGTTCCTTTGATTTTGGTTGGAGTTTATCTTGTTCTTTCTGAAAAACTCAAGATACCAAAACCTGATAAATCTATATCAATCGTTTTTTTTATGGTTATTATAGGAACTACTTATTCTTTGCTTGTAAAAACTTTATTATCGGATATAGAACCGATAAATCTTGTTGTTCCAATGTACTTTTCAACAACTTTTTTTCTTTCAATTTTTCTTTTACTTAGAAGACCAAAAAGAACAATTAATGTTAAAAGCTCAAAGATTTTCATTTCTGCTTTTTTTGGAGCTATGTCTGTTTTTTTGCTTTATACAGCCTTGAGCTTCGGAAAAGCATCACAAGTTTATCCAATAGCTGGACTTAGTTCAGTATCTATATTTTTAATAGCAAGCATCTTTTTAAAAGAAAAATTTTATTTGCACAAATTACTAGCAGTAATAATGGTTTTTTTTGGAATTTATTTAGTATCTTTATAAGAAGATTTATAAAATTCTAGTAGTTTTTATATTAAATCATAAAAGTTTTATCAAATCACAAAA
This sequence comes from Candidatus Woesearchaeota archaeon, assembly GCA_003564925.1. Lineage (GTDB taxonomy): Archaea > Nanobdellota > Nanobdellia > Woesearchaeales > PXDW01 > PXDW01. The sequence goes on from PXDW01000015.1 coordinate 2,621, forward strand.
GGGAAATTCTATTCATTAAATTATCTTGGGTATTTTGGTTTTTTCCACTAAGTCTTGTAAGTTCTGATAAATCTACTTATTATTATAAAAGCTAACAATCCACCCAAATGCCACTATTATAACAATAATAGGCCACCATGGCACGTTTCCTTTTATGATTCCAATAGAATTTAAAAGCCAAATAATTCCAACAACCAATACAATTGTGGCGAGAGTTGGAAAGCCTCTGCTTTTTCTTACTTGCTTCATTTTACCACCTTTTAAAAAATGGGGACGCTGGGATTCTCGAATTTTTTTCGAACCCAGATCAGCCGGTATCTTCCTCGAAGAGATTCTTCGACATACCGTTGAGCTTAATCATCGGCTTGCGCCTCATCGCTCCAGACTTGACTGGAGCCGGCTATAATAGCCTGGTTATACGACGCCCCCATAAAGAATATAGAAAAAATGAGTATATTTAAAGCTTACTAAAATTTACTTTTTTGCCCTTGTTTATTTTTTTTATTGAATTTACAGGCATCTCTAAAACATATTTCGCGGGCTTTTTCGATGTATACAATGTAAAAGGCATAAAATTTCGCTTGATATCAACTATTTCTTTTTTTTCATTTAAGAAAATAACATCTATTGGGAAAAAAACAAAGAACATATGTAGGGATATTTTTCTCTCTTTGTCAAAAATAAACAACAGGCAAGAGTCTTTCAATTTTTTTGAGAACATCAAGCCTTTAGCTTTTGAAAAAAATGATTCACATCTTATAACTTTCATCTTCTTACTAAAATTTTATATAACCAGATTTTATCCTATAAAATATTTTTTTTATATTATATTTTATACTTTAATAATATTTATAAACATAAAAAAGGAAAACTATAAATACCTATTGAAAATTTATATATGCAGGTGGTTTAAATAGTTAATGAAGATTTTAATAAAGAGCTTTCAAGATATATTGTTTCTAGAAGAAACATGGGAAAAAAATTTAACGAACAGGTTGGCGATTTTATAAAATATTCTAAGAGAAGGATAAACTCAATAAATTTTAAAAGAAAAGAATATGGGTATGAACTGGGTCAAGCTGATGAAGATAAACTAGATGAAATAGATGAGCTTGCAAAAGAATATGAGGAACTTGAAGATATCGAAGAAGAGGTAAAACAAGAAAAAAAATCTTTTTGGAGTTTTTTAACCGAAGCTTTCAGAACAAAGAATAATGATGAGGAAATAAATTCTGAAGATCTTAAAGAAATGGAAGATTTAAAAGAAGAAAAAGAAGAACTTGAAGATGAATATTTCGAATTAGAAGAACTTGAAGATGAAATAGAAGAAAAAAAAGAAAGCATTTTTAAAAAAATTTCAAGAATATTCTTATCTGGGGAAAAAGAGCCTCGTGAAGAGGTTGTTGAAGAGGTTATTGAGCAGTATAAATTAGATGAAGATATAAAAGACACATTTAAGATTCTAACAAATTGGATTCAAAAACTTCCTCCTGTAGAATTAAAAAATTTCAAAAAATCTGAAGATTTTGAGAAGTACAAAGAAGTTCTAAAAAAATATAATATGATTAAATAAAAACAAATTAATAAGAAGAAAATAAAAAATTATAATAAAAAAATAGTTAGTAAAAAATAAGTTCCTACCAAGCCTTTCTTATGTTCCTTCTTCCCAACTGCTTAAATACTTTTCTTGCTCAGAAGTTAGTTTATCAATCTGAATACCCATGGCCTCTAATTGCAGCTTTGATATTTTATCATCAATTTCTTCAGGCAAAAGAATAACTTTGTTTTGTAATTTTCCCTTGTTTTTTACAGCATATTCAACAGCCAAAGCCTGGCCGCAGAATGATGTAGACATTACTTCGCTTGGGTGCCCTTCGGCAGCAGCTAAATTAACCAGTCTTCCTTCTCCGCATAAGAAAATTTTTTTTCCATCAATAATATATTCATCCAGGAAGGGCCTTACTCTTCTCTCGCTTTTAGCAATATCTTTTAGCCCTTTAACATCTATCTCAATGTCAAAATGGCCTGAATTGGCGAGAATTGCACCATCCTTCATCTTTTTCATATGTTCTGTCCTTATGACATGCTTATTTCCGGTCAGGGTGCAGAAAATATCACCTATCTTACATGCTTCTTCCATTTTCATAACTTTAAAACCGTCATAAGCTGCCTGTAAAGCCCTAAAGTTTCTTACCTCTGTTACAATAACATTTGCACCTAATCCTTTTGCTCTCAGGGCAAACCCTTTTCCACAGCTTCCATAGCCAATTACAACAACTGTTTTTCCCGCAAACAAAACATTAGTAGCCCTTATGATGCCGTCAACAGTGCTTTGGCCTGTTCCATAATAATTATCAACAAGATGCTTCGTGTCATTGTCATTTACAGCTATAATCGGATATTTCAAAGCATTGTCTTTTTCCATAGCCTTAAGTCTTATTATTCCAGTTGTTGTTTCTTCACATCCAGCTATAATGTCTTTTATCATATCTGGATAATTCTTATGAATCTCTGAAACTAAGTCACATCCATCATCAATAGTAATATGGGTCTTGAACTCAATGACATTTTTTAAATATCTGTAATAGTCCTCATCATTTTCTCCTTTATAACCCCAGACTTTTACTGATTTATCTTCTTGCGCCAATGCTGCAGCAACATCATCCTGTGTGCTCAAAGGATTACATCCAGTTATGGCAATTTCTGCCCCGCCAGATCTTAATACTTTAACTAGAACAGCTGTTTCTTTTGTTATATGAAGCGCCATGCCAACTCTAATCCCTTTCAATGGCTTTTCCTTCTCAAACCTTTCCTTAATCTTCATTAAAGCACCCATATTGCTTTCAGCTATCTCAATATTCATCATTCCTTGTTCAGATAATTTGATGTTTTTTACTTCATAATTATCGCCTTTATCCATATTACCACCTCAGATTGATTGTTTAGGTATATTAGGTATATTGCCTTGATTAAGGGGAATAAAATTTTTTGGATTATATTTCCCGATATTTTTTAAGATACCCAAAGTTATCTCACTATAATCATTGACTATTACATCTGCTTCTTCAAGGTCTTCTTTCTTATGTGTGTTGATAATAGCAACACTTTTCATTCCTGCAGATCTTGCTGCCTTTAAGCAAACAATAGAATCCTCAAATACTATACATTCTTCGGGCTTTACCCCAAGAAGTTTAGCAGCCTTAAGATATATCTCAGGATTTGGTTTAGGATTTTTTATATGATCTTTTGCCAATTTTAGATCAAAATATTTGTCAAAACCCAGCTTATCAAAAATTATATCGACTTCTCTTATTCTGCTGTTTGTTCCTAGAGCTACTTTAAAGTTTTGTTTTGTCATCTCCAGCAGAGGATAAACATTCGGCATTGCCTCAACATGCTTTTTCATATTTCTTATATACCTTTCCTTCAATGTATTTTTCATGCTTTGTCTGTATTCCATTCCCCTGTTGTTAAGAACTAACTTAACGAGCTCTTTCCATGTCAAGCCAAAAATTATCTTTTTCTCCTCTTCTGTTAATTCTATTCCACGTTCTGAAAAGAACTTTATAGTTATATCTCTGGCTATCCCTTCACTTGTTGCTATTGTCCCATCCATATCATATAGTATCGCTTTTATCATATTTTTTTCACCATTATATTACAAAACTAGATTATTTATATATATTTTCTTATAAAAATTAAAAAATATAACAATAATATTAAAAAAATTGGACAAAAAAGAAATATTTAAATATTTAATTGGACAAATAGTAATGGATGATAGGAAAAAAAGAACAAAAAATAATTGAAAAATTAAAGCAGAATTCAAGAGCTTCTGTAAGGGACATTGCAGCTTCTACTGGATTGAGGCCAAGCACAGTTCATTCAATAATAAAAAGATTAACTGAAAATGGAGTCATAGATAAGTTTACAATAAAGCTTAACAATAAGCTCATAGACGAGGAACTTATTGTTTTTATATTTATAAGAACAAATGAAGAAATAAAACCCGAGTTTTTCAAAAATAAGGCAGTAAAGGAAGCTTTTGGAATAACAGGAGAGTATGATATATTTCTAAAATGTAAGTTTAAAGATATACAGGAGTTCAATGATTTTATAATGAACTTAAGAAGCAAGCATGACTTAAGAAGAACTTTAACAGTAGTTTCTACAGTTGTTATAAAAGAGGAAATATAGTCTTGATGAAGTATAGATATTACATAAAGCGGTATATATTTTATTAGAATATCTTTAGTATATCTCATTAGAAATCTTAATTAGAAATATTTATATAGCAATAACTCTAATTTTATTCTATGACAGTATGGCTAGACCCTTATAGGATAGACGCTTATAGTTTTACAGTACACAATAAGCAGACTTTTCATCTAAAAAATACTTATACTTATATTTATGAATGGTTAATGGACGAGGGTTTTGAGGGCATAAACATCGATACTCCAACCGGAGACCGGGTTGAAACATATTATCAGGAAAGAAGACCATCACCTGAAAAAAGAGAGCTAAGAGCATGGTGGAGGACCATTATGGTTCCACAGGAGGGAAGCAATTTTTACAGGTACAGGATAGACTTAGATTTTTTTGTTTTTAATATAACAAAAGCAGATATAATGTTTCAGGGGAAGAAAGCTAAAGCAGATAACGCAGAGATGATTTTAACAGTCCACTCGATACTTGAATTGGATTATCAGAAAAAATGGAGAAACCATCCTCTATTAAAAAATTTTTATGAATTCTTTAGTAAAAGAGTTTTTAAGGTCATAAGGGAAGGGCACGAAGAGGAGCTTAGGAGAAAAGCTATGAGAATGCAGGATGAAGTTAAGAAAATACTCAATTTACAGCAATATCCTGAGTACCCAAAGAGATTTCAAGAGGAACGTGGCTTATAGAAATCTTTTTATATACTTATTTTCTCCCAAAACATACATATAAAGCATACATATAAATGCCTCCGTAGCATAGCAGCTATTGCGTGAGACTTGTATTTTATACAGAAATCTCAAGGTCGTGGGTGCAAATCCCACCGGAGGCTTTTAAAGATAATGGTGATAAAATGAAAATAATACTATTGGGGCCTCAGGGCTCTGGAAAAGGAACTCAAGCAAAGCTAATCTCTAAAAAATTTAATATACCACATATTTCAACAGGAGATATATTTCGAAAAAATATAAAAGAAGAAACCGAGCTTGGAAAAGAAGTTACATCTTATCTTAATTCTGGAAAGCTGGTTCCTGATGAATTAACCAATAAATTGGTTGAATCAAGAATAAAAGAAGACGACTGTAAAAACGGCTTTATTTTAGATGGCTTTCCAAGAAACATAAAACAGGCAGAATTTCTTAATTCTGTAACAGATATTGATTATGCTGTCGATGTCGAGATACCTGATGAAGAGGTTGTTTTCAGGCTGGAGGGAAGAAGGAATTGTTCAAATAAAGGTTGCGGAGCAATATACAATCTTAATACATCGCCAAAGCCAAAAGAAAATAATACATGCGATAAATGTAGTTCTGATTTGTTTCAAAGAGATGATGATAAGCCAGAAGCAATCAAGAAAAGACTAGAGATTTATCATGAACAAACATCCCCTTTAATTGATTATTATGATAAGAAAGGTATATTAATAATAATAGACGGCTCCAGATCAATCGAAGAGGTTTCTCAGGATATTTTTTTAGCATTAAAATGAAGTATGATGTTGTCATGGTTTGAGCTAGCCAGGATACTTTTAAGAAATTCTTCAAAAATCCAGACCATGATTTTATAAAAAATTAGCAAAATAAGTGCTTTATAACATTTGTTGCGTAGGCTCCTTTTGACAGCGAAAATGAAACTTTAACCTTTTTCTTTCCTTGGTTTAATTCATCTTCTTCAAGTTCGCCACTCTTTAAATTTTCTATATATACAAACAAGTCCCTTTCATTACCTTCTGAACTTAATTCAGGTATCTGCCTTATTATAAAATCCCTGTATGTTATTTTTTCCTGCAGCATTATGTTCTCTGTTATCTCTTTTATTTCGATTTCTTCTATTTCTGTACTAAACCCTATCAAAGGTATTTTAATATTCTTATTAATATGCTTATCAAAGTTTTCTGCATTATTTTTAACCTTATTCTTATACTTACATTGTAAGTATTGCTCAACTATTAAATTAAATATACAGCTTTGATATGAATGAACATATATCATTAATATCTTCTTGGGAATTTTTCTTAAAAATCCAACATAGTCAGTTCCTTCAAAATCAGGATTAATAATCTTAACTGCTTTCTCAAAATCTTTTTTTATTATAGCTTTCCCAATTAAATGGTTGTTTTTATTTTTTCCAAATCTTTGGTCATCAAAATAATTAGGAACATAATCAATCTTTTTTGGCTTTTCGTTGTCATTTAAGTTTCTAACAGTAATCTCAAAATAATTTTCTTTTAAGTCCCCTAAAGATATTGGTGTATTGCCTTTTCCAACTTCTTCAATTTCAATATCCTTTAGTTTTTTATTTTTTATATTCCCTAAAACAGAGCAATACTGCTCAGTTATGGCTCTCTTATCCTTATTTCCTGCGTATCCAAATCTTTTTCTTTGTATTTTGAAGTAATCTGCAATCACTTGTATGGCTTTTTCTGTTGTATAATCTTTCTTTTTCATGATGAAATAAGTGTATTTTCCTGCTTTCTCTAGATTCATGTTTGTTTTTTCTATCACAAAAAAATCTTCAGGTTTTTGCTTAATCTTGTACATAATCAATTAAAAAAATAAACTTTATTAAATACTTTCTTTTTCTTTATATTAATGGGCCAGTAGCTCAGTCTGGATATAGGCAATTCGGATGATTGGCTGGAATTGCCTTTAGGACAAATAGAGCGTTTCCCTCCTATATTTGAAGAAAGGAAAAAGTCGGGGGTTCGAATCCTCCCTGGCCCGTTTTTCTATTTACTTTTTATTCTATATTTTCAAAACCAATAATCTATTTAAAGCAACTGTTTTTCAAAAATCTTATGATATCTTTTGACAATATTATAAACATTAGCGCTGAATCTCTAAAGATACAAAAGCCAAAAGAAACAAAAATTGACCTTATAACACACGGACATTTCGACCACATACCATCAAACTTTAAAAACAAGCTTTTTGTATGCTCAGAAATTACAAAAAAAATAATGGAATTAAGAAAAAATAAAGAAAATATACCTCTTCATAAAGATAATAAGATAAAAATGCTTGACTCAGGACATTCTTTAGGAAGCAAGATGTTTTTGGTTAACAATAAACTGCTTTTTACAGGAGATTTTAATACAGATAATAGGTACTGCGGACAAGCAAAGCCAAACAAATGCTCTACTTTGATAGTTGAGAGCACATTCGCAAAGCCACAATATATATTTCCAAAATCTAAATTTGTTATTAAGGATTTTAAAGATTATCTTGAAGACAATTCTAACGTTACAGTAAATGCTTATACTTTTGGAAAAGCCCAGGAAATATGCTTTATTCTTGATGAATTAAAGATTCCTTTTGATGTAAGTGAAAGCATAGGCAAGATAAATAACCATTTAGGGCTAAAATTCAAACATTACCAAAAAAATGCACCAGTAGTTTTAACAAAAGACAGAATCCCCGGATATAAAAGAGTGGCCCTAAGCGGATGGGCAGTTGATCCAAGATACCAGTATAAAATGGGACTAGATAGGGCTTTTGTATTTTCTGACCATTGCGATTATCCTTCTTTATTGCAGTTTATAATGAAATGCGATCCCGAGAAAATATACACTTATCACGGCTTTAATGTTGAATTGGCTAATGATTTAAAAAAAGTGGGGTATGATGCTATACCTATATTGCCCGGGCAAAAGCTTTTGAGTGATTTTGCATGATTCAAGATTTCAAAAACAAAAAAAAAGATATAAGAAAAAGGCTTAGAGAATTTAAAGAGCTAAATAAAGCTACAAAAAACAAGAAATTTCTGGAGCTTTGTTATTGCCTATGCACTCCTTTGAGCAATGCAAAAAAAGTTTATGGCATAATAAATGAAAAAAACAGGAAAATTCTACTGAATGGGACTGAGAAGGAAGTTCAAAGCTTATTGAAGGGCAATTGCAGATTCCATAATAATAAATCTAAATATATTGTTGAAGCCAGGGATTTCATAAACAAGTTGGATAAGCTTCCAAAAGAAGGTGCTTTGGCCCGTGAGATTCTAATAGAAAACATAAAAGGCATAGGCTATAAGGAAGCAAGCCATTTTTTGAGAAATGTAGGATATAAAGATCTTGCAATATTGGATGGGCATATAATAAATTCCTTGAATGAAATAGGGGTTTTCAGAGATAATAAGAGGCCTTCAAGCAGAGAGGAGTACCTTAACATGGAAAATGAAATGAAAAAATTTGCAAAACAGATAAACATAAAATTGGATGAATTAGATTTGCTGCTTTGGAGCAATAAAACAGGAGAAATACTTAAGTAAATAATAAAATAGACAATAATAAAATAGATAATAAAATAAATATAAAAAACAAAATAATTATATAATACTAAAATAATTATCTCATAAAATAAACAGATTATCTTATCAATCTTGCCTTCAATTTTTCGCTTTCTAGTTCTCTTAAAGCGTCATTAGCTATCCATCTTGCTGCTTTTGAGTCTATATTCTGGATATCTTTTGCGGTTTTTATAGCTTCTTTGTTTAAATAAATGCTTCTCTTTCCTATCTGCCTTAAAGCCCAGTTTACTGCTTTTTTTACAAAATTCCTTTCATCAGCTGATGCTTTTTTTATAATTGGGAGGTAATTTAGAAATTCTTTATCATCAGAGTGTTCTTTTTTATGCAATGCAGCGCATGCTATAATTGCAAAGGCTGTTCTTTTTACAAACTCCTCTTTCGATTTAGAGTATTCCTTTATTTTTTTCCCATAAAAAGGAACTTTGTCAAATAAATTAAGGCAGCACTGGTCACACACATCCCACGAATTAAATCCACTTACCCATAAATCCATCTCTTTCTCTGTAAATTTTTCAGGCTCTGCAACCAAACTGGCTAGAATTCTTACTTCATGTATTCCCGAATCCCAAAGTTTCAATGCCAGCTCATGGTTTTTTCCTATTTTCTTTCCCATAGCCCTTATCTCCGGCATAGGTATACCAAAAGCTTTCTCAGTATTTATTCCAAACCTAGCCATACCTTCAATGTTTCTGGGATTAGTCATGGACTTAAGCTTTTTTATGATATTTTCTGTTTCTTTTTGCATAAGTTCAGTCTTATACTTGTTTTTATAAATTTTTCTCAGAAAAATTTCAAAACACAATATCATCACTTTTTTTACATGGCTGTAATCTAGTGGCATGATACAACCCTCTAAGAAAGGAAGGTACCCAGGTTCGAATGTTTCAAGGTTTAACTTGAGCCTTGAAAGTCCTGACAGCCGTATTTATTCATTCTTTATTATTCTCACAATTTTTCACCTTGTACCTATTTTTATGTAATTTTTCA
>PXDW01000052.1 GCA_003564925.1 Candidatus Woesearchaeota archaeon
GAGCAAGAATATTTAGCCTTACTTTTCCCGTAGCTGTGCTCTGATCTGGTGCTGCGGACCTTGTCTTGCTTATCTCATCCAGAACTGTCCATGTTCCTAAAATTGAGATAATTATGACAAGAATAAGCAAAATAATAACTACGGATCTTGGTATATCTCCCATTTTATCACCTTTTTAGTAATTTATGAGCATACTCATTTATATAATTTTCTATTCATATGGAGTGAATTTACTTTTTTATTATTTTTTTAATCTTTTTGAAGTAGATGAACCATCCGAGGTTTATGCCTATCAAAATCAAGACTATCAATATTAATACTGAGTTAGGTATCTTGTCGTCTTCTTTTATAACTCTTCCTGTCAATGCCTGCCTAACATCAATACTATTGAATGAAACTACAGTTTCAAATAGTCTTTCAGAAACCTTATTAAGGTATTTCAGCCTTATATTTACATCATATTCTCCTGGCTCTACATTTTGAGTGTCCCAATAACCATATATCTCGGCTGATTGGTAAGGCTCTATATCTATAGGGGTTGTTTTGAATTGGCTCACTACAGTCCCGGATCTATCTATGATTTCCATATCAGCATAAACATGGTGTATTGGCTCATTCCATCTGCTTCTCAACAATATGTCAAATTTAGCAATTGTTCCAAGCCTGAAGTTTTTTACATCTAATCTTTCTATCTCTATGCTTTGCTGCCCTATGTAAAACACCCTGTTCAATAATATTGTTTTTCCATTATACTGGACTATTGCTTCAGCATAATATTTTCCGGAGCCCACATCAGCGTTCCAAGATGCAACCAGCTTGGACTCTTGCTGAGATTTTATTGATATCTCTTCTGTCCTCAATACTGCAATCTCTTCATTTGTCGGCCCTTTTATTATAACTGTTGCTTTAATATCATCAATATCTTCACTTCCTAGATTAAACAATGAGATTGTGAATCTTGCTTTTTCATTCACATTGGCTTCGCTTATATGGAGTTTTCCCTGCAGATATTTTCCAGTATATGGTACATTTACCCTAACTTGATGAACTAAAGCGATTTTTGCAGATATAAAGCTTTGGCTTCTTTCAAAAACTACAGAGCCATCATCTTTTGAAACTATAATTCCGCCTTCATATTTTGATGGGATTATAATAATATCCCCTGACCTTAGCCCAGGCTCAAGCTCTCTTGGCAGCTTTACATTATAATTTATCAAGGCTGTGTTTTCTTCTTCCCTTATTAAAAAATTATTCTTATCTAATTTTATGTAATCAGATAATTCACCTGTTAAGTATATATCCAATTGCAAATTCTCATTGTCTGAGTTTATTATTCTGAAGCTGTAATCACCTTCAAGGTTAGGCTCAAAATTTATAACATTTCTTGATGGGCCTAAGCCAATTGCATTTGCAAAACTAACTAGCAAAAACAGAATTGCAGTATATAATATTATTTTATTTTTCATGATGCGTCTCCTGCAATTATATATATTGTCGATTGCTTCATGCCTGCAGGCTCTCTCTGCGGAACTTCAATCAATAAGTGTATTTCAGCAGTATCTTTGCTTTCATTATAATGCAAATATGCTATGGCTGTCTTGTTTTCTACAGCTATATCTGTTATATTTGTCCATGCTGTTGTGGATGCTGTATAATTAAAAGAGCCTGGCTTATCGCTATAATTCCCAGCTTTGAACATAAAGTGCCTTGTGTTAAGGCCCCGCATATCCCACAAGCTTTGATTGGCGCTTACCCTTGTTATATTTGCTATAACATTTCCCCTGTTTTGCACAACAAAAGGATTTGGAGAGTAATCTGTTGTATTGTCCCTTTCAAGAGGAAATTTATTTCCGAAATCTACATTGTTGTTTATCAAAACTAAATCTATATATGGCTCTATTGAGAAATTCCATGTGTCGGACCATTCTCCATAGGCTGTTCCGTCATGAGCCCTAACCTTCCAGAAATATAGGTTGCTGTTAGCTTCTGTATCAACCCATAATTCTTCACTTGGCGTGAAGTTAAGGCTGTCTATTGATGAAGAGGTTACATCAGGAGCAACTGCATTTGTTATGTTGATTTCATACCTTACAGAGTCTCCGTCAGGGTCTGTCGCATTTTCCCATAAGAATACAGGCATTCTTGAATGGATTGTCATATTTTCATTTGTAGGACTTAATAAGACAACTTTAGGAGGAGGAGAGTTTAAAATCAGAATCTGCTCAGATGCTTGGACAGTTGAATTCTCTGTTCCGTCATAAGCAGTCATATTAACGCTCCAATATTCTCCTTTAGTTGTGTTTGCAGCTGTTAATACACAATCTACAACTGTTCCATTCTCTAAATCTGAAAAAGTGTCCCTTGCAAAGAAAACAGAGTCTTTGTAGTATTCGCAGTAGACAATAAGATTTCCAGAGTCTTCTTCATCAACATCTGTAACAGTTGAATTAAATATTATAGTTGAGGTTGTATTCGGGCTTAAAGGAGTGTATTCAACAGGTGTTAGTTCAGGAGCAAAATTTCCTATAATAAAAACAGTTTCAGAAGCCTTTGTTCCATTTTCATAGCCATCAAACGGAATCACAGTACAGTTCCAAATTTCATCTCCTGTTGTGTTTTCATAATTAAGGGTATCAAACAATACACCTGTATTGCTTGTTGTCTTGAACAATACAGAGTTATTGTACCATTCATAAGTATAGTTAAC
>PXDW01000095.1 GCA_003564925.1 Candidatus Woesearchaeota archaeon
ATCTCCTAATGGAAAGCTCTATGAGTGGAATGGTGTTGATGCTTGGGTTGAGAAAGCGCCTATGCTTGGGGATGAGACTCGTATTTACTCTCTGGTTGTCTATAATAACAGAATTTATGGGGGAACATCTCCTAATGGAAAGCTCTATGAGTGGAATGGTGTTGATGCTTGGGTTGAGAAAGCGCCCACACTTGGAGATGAAGATAATATTTACTCTCTGGTCGTCTATAATAACACTATCTATGGGGGAACAGCTCCTAATGGAAAGCTCTATGAGTGGAATTTTAGAAATTCTCTGAACGCCAAGATAACAAGAGACTTTGGAGCTGAAAATGAGATAAACTTATCAGATACTGTTACAATAGACTTTGACATAAGAAGCAACAGGACAGGAACTTACTTAGAATTTGGCTTTGGAGAAAGCAATTGGGATGAAAACCTATACGATATAACGATAGATTCGGCCGATGAATGGGAAACCAAAACAATAAGTATATCGGGTGTAAGCAATGCAGATAAAGACTCTGTCAGATATCTTGGATTTAGGGTAACAAACGCGAATTCTGACTTCACTATGTATATTGATAATATAACATATACTAAATGCGATGCTCCTCCTGAACTTAACCTCTCCATCCAGGTAAGAACATTGAAGGATAATTACACAGAGAAAAATGAGGTAATCAATATAACTGATCCTCCTGAGATTGATTTGGCTGATATTTTCGGAAGCAAAACAGATAAAATTGAAAAACAGGTAATACAAGATTTAGCCAAAAAAGACCATATTACATTAATTACAGGCAATGTAATCAAGGAAGCTGCTAATTTAAATTATTTCTTGCTTATCGTCTTATTGTCGATATTAATTACTGGCAATGTTGCAGGAATCTTCATAAGCAAGGATGCAGAGCAGAAGAAGAAATTATTGCTGATGCTGATATTGCTTGTTGTTGTGATGATTTTTATGATATTTCAGGCAAGAGCATCAATTCATTTTTTTACCGATACAAATGAAACATGGACAGGGACGTTTGACAATACAACAAGCCTAGGAACAAATATATCATTAATTGCAGATGGTTCAGGAGTGTATCAAGATAAAACAGGTAGCTATATAAGCAAAGTTTTTGATTCTAGAGCAAGAACAACCGCTTCTTGGAACAATTTAACTTGGTCTGAACAAGTTCCTTATGGAAAAGAATTTCCAAATTTAGAAAAAGTAGAAACAGTTCCAGGAGGGGCAAATATGACTGGCAATATTTTATTGATGCATCTAAATGAAGGTACAGGCAGCACGGTTTATGACACCTCCGGAAATAACAATCATGGCACAATTAATGGCGCAAGCTGGATAAACGGATGTATATATAACAACTGCTTGAGTTTTGACGGCGAAGGTAATAATGTAAGAATATCTCATGATGAATCTCTATCTGTTGCAAATCAAGTTTCACTTCAAGCGTGGATATATCCTACAAGAAATGGTGAATCTTCTGTTAGTTATTTTGTCGCTAAAGGTTATGATTCAGGATTAGGAAATGCTGCTTACGGTTTAGGTCAAAGCTCTTCAAACAACATAAGATTTTTAATGCGTATTGGATCTTCAAATCTTCATTTTCTTTCTTCAGAAAGTGTTCCACTAAATGAATGGTCACATGTGGTAGGAGTATATGACGGGTCAATTATGAAAATTTATATAAATGGTGTACAAGATACAAATACTAACCCTGCTTCTGGAAACATTGCAGATTTAGGAACGGATATAGCAATTGGCGAACATCCTGAAGATGCAAACAACAGGCGTTTTCAAGGCTATGTTGATCAAGTAGCAATTTGGAATCGTCCATTAAGTGAAGAAGAAATCAAAAATAATTATATAAGAGGTGTAGCAAGGTTAAACATTTCTGTTCGCAGTTGTGATGATTTTTCTTGTAGTCAAAAAGGAAGTAGTTGGGATTTAACATGTACGAATTCTAGTTATTGTGATATTTCATCATTAGACAACTCCAGATATATACAATATAAAGCTAATTTTAAAACTTATTCAGACAGCGTAACTCCGGCTTTGAATAATGTAACTATTTTTTATAATGCGAATAAAACAGCAAACTACACAAACTTCAATACAACAGGTTTAGAAGATACAACAGACTTCAATGCATTGCCGGACATAACTAATGTTGAAAATGCCGTTATCCATTTGCTGAACATAGGAAAAATAGAATGGAACAACAACATCAATGCAGCTGGTGCTGACTTTAACAGCTATGTAATAATGGACAATGCAATGATTTATGTTGATGTACCCAATTTAGACTCAAGCATGGATTCTTCTGCAAACTTAACAATGTATAATGTAAACTTGGGGTATCCGAGAATTTTAAAAGACGGAACTTTTTGCTCTGACTGCTCAATAATTTCATGGGATACACATACAGGATTGTTAACATTTAGCGTTTCCAGTTTGGGCAATTATATGCTTATAGAAGCAAATCAGAGCAAGATAAACAATAATGGAACAGTAGATGCATCAGGTTATTTATTGATGAAGATACAGTACAATAATTCCGGCATTTGGGAAGATGATGTTACTGTTGTTAATGAGCTTGTCGAGATTCTAGCAAATGACTTATTAAAGCTGGATGACTACTTTAATGATAAAGTAAACACTTCCAATTTAACAAG
>PXDW01000030.1 GCA_003564925.1 Candidatus Woesearchaeota archaeon
AAGAAGACATAACATTGAATGTTACAGAAGACTCTATCGAAGTTGAAGCGAAAAAATCATCTAAATTTGAGAAGAAGGATAAAGGGAACTATATATACAGAGAGGCTTCGCAGAATTTTTACAGAAGGCTGCCTTTGCCTAAAATAGTAGATTCAGAGAATGCCAAGGCTTCTTACAAAGATGGAGTCTTAAAAGTCGAGGTTCCTAAAAAAGAAGATAAGCAGAAGAAAAAGAAGATAGTTATAGAATAGAATCTTTAAATTTTTTTAATTTTTATTTGTAAATGTCAAGGAAAATAAAAAAAACAAACAATGATACATATTTTGAGATTATCCCTTTGAATAAAGAGAACAAATATCATAAAAAAACCGAATAAAAATGGCAAAACAAAAAAAAGAACAGGACCAACTAAAACAAAAAGATGCACAGAAAGACGCAAAGATTAAGGAGTTAACAGAAACATTGCAAAGGCTTCAGGCAGAGTTTGAGAACTACAAAAAGAGGACAGAAAATGAAAGATCAGAGTATAGGAAATGCTTGCTCCAGGACTTTATAAAAAAGCTTCTACCTGTACTTGATAATTTCGAGCTTGCTTTAAAGCATGATAAACACCATGATGATTTTGTAAAGGGTATAGAACTTATATATTCTGAACTCTATTCAATATTAGAGGATGAAGGGCTTACTAAGATAGATGCCCTTAACACCAAGTTCGACCCTTATTATCATGAAGTTCTTCTAACAGAAGAATCGGAAAAAGATCCTAATACTGTTTTAGAGGAACTTCAGAAAGGATATAAATTACATGATAAAGTGCTTAGACATTCAAAAGTAAAGATTTCTAAGCAAGGAGGTAAATAAAATGTCGAAAATAATTGGAATTGATTTAGGAACTACATTCTCAGCAGTTGCTGTAATGGAGGGTGGAAAAGCTACAATTATACCTAATGCTGAGGGACAAAGAACAACACCTAGCGTTGTTACAGTAACAGAAGACAGCGAGATTTTGGCAGGTCAGGTTGCAAGAAACCAGGCTATTTCAAATCCTGAGCATACTGTCAGAAGCATAAAAAGGCACATGGGGGAAGATTATAAAGTTAAGATTCATGATAAGGAATATACCCCTCAACAAATCTCTGCATTTATTCTACAAAAGCTGAAAAAAGATGCAGAGGATTATTTAGGAAGCAAGGTAACAAAAGCTGTTATTACTGTTCCGGCTTATTTTGAGGATGCCCAAAGGCAGGCTACAAAAGACGCTGGAAAAATAGCAGGGCTTGAGGTTCTTAGAATAATAAACGAGCCAACAGCAGCATCACTCGCATATGGATTAGACAAATCGCATGACCACAAAATTCTAGTTTTTGATTTTGGCGGAGGAACATTTGATGTTTCTATTCTTGAATTAGGAGATGGAGTTTTTGAAGTAAAGGCTAGTTCGGGAGATAACCATTTAGGGGGAGATGATATTGACGAAATAATAATCGAGTGGCTTGCTTCAGAATTTAAAAAAGAGCAAGGCATAGACCTAAGAGAAGATAATACAGCATTGCAAAGATTAAAGGAAGCTGCTGAGAAAGCCAAGATAGAACTTTCTTCAAAACTAAAGACTAGCATCCACTTGCCGTTTATATCGGCTGGCAAGGAAGGTCCAAAACACCTTAATATGGAACTTACAAGGGCTAAGTTTGAATCTATGATACAGACAATAATCGAGAGATTAAAAAAGCCCACAGAACAAGCTCTAAAAGACGCTAATCTTACAAAAAATGATATAGATAAGGTTATTTTTGTAGGCGGTTCAACAAGAATTCCATCTGTTCAATCCTTGGTAAAAAGTCTTACAGGAAAAGATGGAGATAAATCTGTTAATCCAGATGAAGCAGTTGCTTTAGGAGCAGCTATTCAAGGAGGAATACTTGGAGGGGATGTCAAAGATGTACTGTTATTGGATGTAACTCCGCTTAGTTTGGGAATCGAAACATTAGGTGGAGTATTTACCAAGCTTATTGATAAAAACACAACCATTCCAACCAAGAAATCCCAGATTTTCAGCACTGCTGCAGATAATCAAACTGCTGTAAGTATACATGTTTTGCAAGGGGAAAGACCTATGGCTTCAGACAATAAAACATTAGGAAGGTTTGATTTGGTGGGAATTCCTCCTGCACCAAGAGGCATCCCTCAAATAGAGGTAACATTTGATATTGATGCTAATGGGATTGTTAATGTCTTTGCAAAGGATTTAGGAACAGGAAAAGAGCAGAAGATTACAATTACAGCTACAACAAATCTTTCTGAGGAAGAGATAGAAAATATGAGGAAAGAGGCAGAGAAACATGCAGAAGAAGACAAGAAAAAAGCTGAAGAAGTTGAAACTATTAATAGTGCTGACACTCTAATCTATACATCCGAGAAACTTTTTGAGGATTTCAAGGATAAAGTAGATAAAAAGAAGATAGAGCCTATTAACAAGGAGATAGAAGAACTAAAGAAATTGATGGAGCCTAAAGATAAAGACATAGAAGCAATAAAGAAAAAGGTTGAGGAGATAAACAAGAAAATACAGGAAATATCCACAGAACTTTATCAGAAAGTTGCTCAGGAACAGGCTCAGCAGCAGACACAGCAATCTAATCAGAAAAAAGGAAAAAAAGA
>PXDW01000029.1 GCA_003564925.1 Candidatus Woesearchaeota archaeon
CTGCAACCTTTCTTGCTTCTTCGTCCCCATTTTTTAATTCAATTACTTCAATCTTTTTCCCTTCTTTACCTTCTATATTCTCAACAAGAAAACATTCTTTTGGGTTTTCATAGTTGTTTTTTATAAGCTTATGTGCAACTCTCAATATCTTATTTGTAGATCTGCGGCTTTTATCAAGCTCAAAAATGTCATCTTTTGTAATGTCAAATTCATCTATAAAATGGTCAAAGCCTTCTTTATATGCTCCCCTAAAACCATAAATTGACTGGTTCTTATCCCCAACCACGGTGATGTTCTTATGTTTTTTTGCAAGATATTCAATAAGATCAAACTGCAGCTTATTTGTATCCTGGAATTCATCAATAAGAATGTATTTATACCTTTCTTCTATCTCTTTTGAGCCAAATCTGTTAAATAAATCAATAACATTGAAGTTTAAGTCTGCAAAATCAAGAACATTCTTTTCTTTTTTTATCTTATTATAGTTCTTCCATGCTTCTACAAAATCATTGTATTTAACATATTCATAGTAATCTTTAAGGAAATCGTTTATCTCCTTTTTTCTTTCTCTCAATTCTTGTTTTTCCTCTTTTGTGTCTGATGGTTTTAGATGCAAAGTATTTAATTCCAATTCCAACTTTTTAGCATTTTGATCCATGTCCTTAATATTTATTTTTTCTTTCAGATTTTTTGTGTGATCTTCTATCTGGCTTAATGAAATTGCTAAGTCTTTTGCAGTTGATATTGTTGAAATATACAAATCAGCATAGTAAGGCGGAATTTTAAGATATTTATAAATCCAGACTTTTGCATCATCAGGAAGCAGTATATCAAATCCAGGATCTATTTTTATTAGACGCCCGAATTCCCTCAATATTTCTGCGCAGAATCCGTGAAAGGTTTTTATTTTTATTTGAGACGCATTTTTTATTTTTTTTTGGATTTCATTCTTTAAGTTGTCTGTTGCTTCGTTTGAAAATGTTAGGCATAGAATTTCAGAATGCCTACAGATTTCTTTTTCTATTAGATTAATAATCTTATGAACAATAGTGTATGTTTTTCCAGTTCCCGCACCAGCTGTAACCAAGCAAGGCCCCTTTACTTTTTCAATGGCTTTTTGTTGATTGGTTTTTGACATTTTATTCTGTTTTTTAAATTTTAGATAATTTTTTGTAATATTCTTTTGAAAGGTATTCCTTTCCTTTCAATAAATGAGAAAGATATTCTTTGTTGATTTGAGCTCATCTTTTGTCTTATCCTCATTTCCAATATATACAGTGCAATTTAGAGTGCTTTTTTAGTTTTTATTTTTAAATATTCTTAAATAATATTCCCTTTGATTTTTCACAGCCTCGCAATCTTGCCAGCATCAGTTAGCTTTATACCTTGTTGTGTTGAGACTAATCCCATATCCTTCAATTCATCCATATTTCTGTAGAACATTGCCCTTGATATGCCTGCCTTTTCTGACAGCTCTTTGAATGAAAGCTGTGAATTCCTTTCATCATCAAGTATTTCAAGAACTTTCTTTTGGCTCTCTGTTAATTTAAATGACAGTATAGGCAGATAAACAACAGCTGTCTTGTCTTCTTCCGGATTATATGCTATTTTCTTTATCTTGTCGCTTCTTGTATATGCTGCAAAAAGCAAGCCAAGCGCTTTTGGCTTTCTTCCAGATGTTATGTTTATATAGATTTCATCATCCTTTGGCTGCAGGTCTATTATTTCAACACTTTTTTTAGCTACCTCAACAATATCATACAAGTCTGTCTTTACCTCTTTTATATCTACAACTCTTCCTAAAGATTCCTTTATCAGCTTTAAACTCTTTATTTGCTCTTTATCTGGATTATTATCTATAAGAAGGATTAATCTGTCAGGCCCTAACCTATTTGCTGCCAAAAGAACAGGGTCTGCTGAATATATAGTAGCTATAAGCACTCTGCCCATATAAGCTGTTATTATTACAATATTAATAAATCTTTCTATTTTTATAGAAAATTATAATAAATTATATAATTGTATACTATTAAATAGAAAAGTATAAATATAAGTAGATTTTTATAAATTATGGGTGGTAATATGAAAAAAAGCGCTAAATTAAAAAAATTTGAAGAAGTCCTGGAAAACTCTTCTTTATCTGAAACCAGCAGGAAAAGTGTAAATTTTATACTGGAGTATTTTGACAAGAAACATGATGCAAAGCTGTCAAGCAGAAGCTTTGTTTTTAAGGGATCTGTGGGTGTTGGAAAGACTTATTTAGCAGAAAAGCTGCTTGATGTTATGGATAAGGAGATAATATATGCAGCATGTAACAAGTTTAAATTGGAAAATTCTTTTTATTGCTCTGATCTAAGTGAGGTTGTAAAAAAGATAGATAATGACAGGGAACAAATCATATTCTTAGATGACCTTTGTTTTATATTGGATTTTAGCTCATTCGGGGATATTAAACCAAAGAGCAAAAGATTATTCATTAGTATTCTTGAAACTGTAAAAAGAAATCCGCAAAAGGTTCTTATATGCACCCTGAATTATCTGCAGAATCTAGAAGAAACTATGATAGACAGGATTGAGGTAAAGGTATATTTTGATTTGCCAAGC
>PXDW01000106.1 GCA_003564925.1 Candidatus Woesearchaeota archaeon
AGAAAAGATATCAAAAAAGATTCAAATATTTCTAAAAAATTAAGCCTAAAAACATTTAAGCCCAGCAAAGCACCAAGGCCCATCAAAAGCTTTGAGTCTCCGCCCCCCCATTGCCCTGTATAATACATTAAAAAGCCAAGAGCGACTGTTAAAGCAAGGCCTGCCAAGCTGTTTAAAATAAAAGAATATGAGCCATAAGTTATTGTCCCTATTAGAGCGATCCCGACTCCGGAAAATATGCATGAAAAGCTTAGCCAATCAGGCACTTCCCTAAATTTAAAGTCTGTAATTACCCCGAATAAAAGAGCGGCTAAAGACAGATATATTACAAGCATATCTTTATTGTTTCAAAAACCTTTATAAAGTTTTTTAGTTTTCTTGTATTTATGGTAAAGCTAGATTTTCTTAAAGAGCTGATAAAGAAGAGAAGAAGAGAAGATTCAGATATGCCGAAACATGTGGCTATTACTACTTTTGGAACAAAAATATGGGCTGAGAAGAACAAAAAAAGCCAAGAAGAAGCTTATATTGCTAAACTGAATAATATAATTGAGATAATAAAACTACAAGTTGAAAAAGGTATTCCAATATTAACAATAAATCTTCTTTCAAAAAAAACCTTCTTGGACAATGCTGATAAACTTTGTGATTTTCTTGCAAAGCTGAAAAATTCTGATCTGATAAATAAGAATAAAATTAAGGTTTATGTCCTTGGAAAATGGTACGACTTGCCTTCAGAAGCTTTAAAACATATAAAAGATATTATGGAAGAAACAAAGGATTACGACAATTTTTTTCTTAACTTATGTATAAACTATGATGGTCAGGAAGAAATTGTGAATTCGTGCAGGCTTATAGCCAGGAAAATAAAAGACGGAAAAATAGATATAGAAAATATAAACAATGAAGAAATAAAAGACAACTTGTATAGCTCTTACTTTTTGCCGCCGGATATAATTATAGATAATAGAGAAAAATTTTCTGGATTATTGCTATGGGATTCGAAGAATTCTTTTTTTGTCAAAAGCAAAAAACTATTTCAGGATTTCTCTGCGAAAGATTTTCTAAAGGTTTTAGAGCTTTATAAAGATAAAAAAATATAATTTTTACTTACATTGTAAGTATTTATAGCAACATTTATATACTATTACTTACATTGTAAGTTTATTAACAGCAATATTTATATACTATTACTTACATTGTAAGTTTATTAACAGCAATATTTATATACTATTACTTACATTGTAAGTATATTAAAATTTTCTTAAATCGAAATATTTATAAACTTTTACTTACATTGTAAGTATGGGAGTTTAAAAATAGCTAGCGAAAAAGAGAACAAACATAGTATTGTTAGTATTAATTCTAACATTGAGATACCAAGCAGTATCTTTAAAGATAGAAGCCTGTCTGTTTTAGAGTCAATTTCTCTATATCTAAAAAACGAGCTTAAGCTAAGCTATCATGAAATAGCATCTATATTGAACAGAGATGACAGAACAATATGGACCTGCTACAACAGAGCTATGAAAAAGAAAAAATGATAAGAAGAGATATACAGGAAAACCATCTAGGACATTTAGATATTATTTTACCAGATATAGAAAATATTCCATTTGCAAATAAGCGGAGTGTTTCTAATAAAAAAGAATTCATCAAAATTTTTGAATGTCTTGGTTGCAGATATTATTTATCAAATAGTTTTGATAATTTATGGGTGTCATATAATCTAACTAAAGATTGCTCTTTGAAATGCTTATCATTAGTCCATAGGGGCATTTTTAATTTTAATGCAAGTGCTAAAAATGGAGTATCACTTTTATGGCTTATTAAAGGCTCTGCTTTGGATAAATCCTCCTTAGATAAATGCTCAATAGAGATTATGTCTAAAACTAATTTTTTTACCTCTCTGTATGATTCAATAGAAACCTTGCCTTTAGAGCAGATTTCTTCAGCATATTTGTCAAGCTCTTTATCCAAACAATCAGGCGCAAACAATTCAAAGCTATGCTTTTTTATAAGCTCTCTTGTAAATGATTCCTTCTTAAATAAAGAGAATACAATGTTTGTATCTACAACAAGTTTCATCTACAGCTTGCCTTCTTTTTTCAATCTTTTGGATAAGTCATCCCTAAGCTGCTCTCCTAGCTTTAAACAGTCCTTTTCAGTTAGATCAGAATTTTTAAATAATTCATCAAGCTTCTGCAATGCTTCCTGCTTTTTAATTTCTTTTAACAACAGCCGTCTTGCTACTTCAGACCAGTTTACCCACGAAAACCGCTCCATATTATGCTTAGATTCTCCATCTATAGAAAATGTTGTACTTACCATTTACAATTCACCCCTGTCTTCAAGCCTAGTTAATTTTTCAAGCTTATCTTTGATTCCCGCCCTTAATACTTCTGGCCAGTTTACATTTGGAAATTTATCTAATTTTTCCTTAATATCCTTTGAAACAGATAATGTCACTTTTGGCATATTATCACCTCATTACGTTTATGAACGTAATTATGTATATAAATATTTTGGTTGTGAGGCCTTGGCATGAACAGAAAGCATTCAATAGAAAGACTGG
>PXDW01000093.1 GCA_003564925.1 Candidatus Woesearchaeota archaeon
AACCAAATTTGACATTCCTAGTAATAAAAATATTCTTATCGTCTGAGATAAAATACTCCTTATTTTTAGATTGATTAAATTTCGTTTCATCATACATCTTACCACCTTATCAAAAGATAGGGTCCTTCCATTTATCTGTTTTTCTCCATTTTCTTCCTTTTTCCGGATCTTCGTCCGGAATATCCATAAAAAATGTTGTGTTTGTTTTGCTTCTTCTTTTTCTTCCCATTTTGATTTCTCTTTTTATTAATTTTTTTTAGTTTTCTTTTGATTGCATAGTTACTTTTAGCGGATAATCTGCTTTGGCAAGCCTATTCATCAAGGAAAAAGTCATCCATTTCCTTTTTATCATACTTTTTTTTATTCAGCACAGAATCAAATGTTCTGCTTTTTCTTTTCTTCATTTGTTCCATCTTTCTCAAGACAGCAAAGTCATCTTCCATTTTATCCTCTTATGTATTACTGAGTCAAATTGATTAAAGTTAAACCATCATATTGTTATATTTGGCTATATCCTCAGCTTTCTTTTTTGCCTCATATGAAGGCTCCTCTTTTTCTATTATATCTGACAGCATTTTGAAAAAGCTAAAGCAAGCATTAGGGGTTTTTGTGGGTGGGTGAATGAACATAAGAATCAAACCCCTATGCTTGTAGCTACTACTAAGTAGGTATAACTCCTATATAAATCTTTCGTTTTTATAGTTACTATATAGTAAGAACAAAACATTATAGAGAGAAAAAATAAGGAATTTTTATAAATTTTTTGGTTAACTAGCCTATTTTAATTATTTGTAGAGAAATACCATCATAAGATAAATATTATTAATAAGTATTATTTATAAGGAAATCTCATATATTTTTTGCAATTTAAGCAATAATAAACAACCTTGTCGTTTTGAATCCGAACCCTGCATGTTTTCCCAGGCCTAAGATAACTATAGCAATGTTTGCAATATTTTCTTTTAAGTTTAGCGGGGATTTTTAATTTAAACCTCATACTTATCTTTCTTGCTAAAGCAACATACCTGTTGCTCAACTCAGAATCTTCAGTAAAGACAGAATCAGCCTCTTCAAACAGCTTTTTCACTCTCTTCATAGCAATTTCTTTAAGTTCAGAGGGTTTTTTGCTGTAATTATTCTTCATAAATAGACAAAATCAGTAAAATTTATTAAATATTGCTATTTTTTGAAGTATATGGGATTTTTAGATCGATTTTTTAAGCCAAAAATAATAGAAAAAGAGGTAAAGCTTGAAGAGTTAAAAGAGTATTCAGAAGAAACTCTAAAAGAAAAGCTGCATGGAACTAACGAAAAAATAGAAGAGATTAGGTTAAACATTGAGGAAATAAAAAAAAAGATAAACCAAAACTTAAAATACCTGAGAGAAGCAGAGCTTCAAAACAAAAATTTACCTCTTAGGGCGATACATCTCATGGAAGGAAATAGAGAAGCTTATATAAAAAAAATTGAAAATTTTTTAGAGCGGATAAATATTCCTGAAAAAGAATTATACTCTTCAATAAATGATTTTTGCAAAGATTTCGACTTAAAGCTTAATGAACTCAACAAGGCTTCTTTTAAAGGATATGAGATAATGAAAGAATTTTTTTATAATCAAGCAACAGAAATAGCCATGGGAATAAAAGAGATAGAACAAAATATAAAAACCCTTAAAGAAATAGTCCAAAACAAAGAAATTTCAAAAATAGAGCGCCTTAAAAAATTAATAAGCAACATAGAGAAATACGATGAAAACAAAAAAAGGCTTCAGATAGAGATCCAAGAGCACATCTATGAAATAAAAGAACTTGAACAAAAAATAGAGTCTGTTAAGACAAAATTTGAGCAGATAAAAAAAAGCAATGAATATAGTGATTATAAAAAAACAAGTGAAGAAAAAGAAGCAATAATCAATAAGATAAAAGAAGAAAAAGACAAAATAATACAGAAGTTTTCTATACTTGAAAAATCACTTAAAAAATACAAAAGAGATTCCTTGAATGAAAAATTGATTGAAGATTATTTAGAAGATCCAAGCGAAGCTTTAATGAAAGACACAAAGCTTGAAATAATAGAAATATTAGAAAAATTGAAAGATAGTATACAAAATGAAAGAATTGACCTTAAAGACAAAAAGAAAGAAAAAACACTTAAAATTATTTCACAACTTAATAAAAAATTCCTTGATGATATACGATTAAATATTGAGCAGCTAACCAGAACTAAGATATCGCTTAATGATAAATTAAGAAAAAATAACATAAATTGCCTTTACAAAGAAGAAAAATACAAAATGGAGCATTACCAGCAAAAGCTTAATGAAAAAAGCAAAAAGCTTGAAGAGCTTAAAAAAGAGGAAAAAAACCTAGATATTGAAAAAATAAAGGAAGAGATAAAAAAAGAGTTTATTTCAATATTAAATATCAGATTAAAAATTATTGGCTGATTGATTTATAAAAAATAGTGATTATATAATATTATTATCTAATTTTATCATTCTCATTAAAGAAATTTTTAAAGCCTTTCCAGATTCTCTTGAACTTTGAATTTTTTGCCTTTTGTATTTTTTTG
>PXDW01000009.1 GCA_003564925.1 Candidatus Woesearchaeota archaeon
CATGTTAGAAAGTTCTTCTTCTGATTCTTCTTTCAATTCTTCTATTTCCTCTTTTGTAAGATCTTCTTCTTTTATTCCTTTTTCTAATAATAAATTTTGATAAAATTCTTCTTTTGCCAGTTCATATTCAGGATCGTGCTCTTCCTCTTCCCAAAAAAAACCTTCAACTGTATTCAGAGATATTACACCAGTGACAATTGATTCTCTTTTAATTCTTTCTTGCAATTCTTTTTTATTCATGTTTTAAAATCTCCTTTCTTTTTTGTTTTTCCTTTTCCCCATTGCTTTTTCATGATTCTTTTTTACGCATTCCTTGCAAACCTGGCGCTGCGTAAAAAGTGCTAACAGATCTTGATCAAGGCTTTTGCCACATTGCTCACATTTAAGCATATTATTTTATTCTCCTTTCTTTAATAATTTTAGTTTAAAGGTATATTCTCACTTGAAATTATTTCTCCTGTATTATCATATATACTAATTATTAAAGAGTATATATCCTTTATATCATTTTTTATATATATCACATAGCTTTTATTATTTATGGTTTTTACAATTTTATCCATTTTACCCTTCTCCTTTTTATAAAATAGTACTTTTATTTTCTAACATTCTTTAAGATAATTTTTAATATTCTCAATGGTTTTTAATTCTTTTAGTAATAATACAGCTTTTTCTTCAAATGTGTATTCTTGATCAATTTCTTCTAATGTAAGATCAAAATGACCATATGCATCGGCAAAGTCTAGGAATGCAGTATTTAATTTTTTGTGATCAACTTCTTTCAATAACTGTTTTACTTTACTTTTCATTTTTTTACCTCCTTTTATCATTCCTTTCTATTAAATTTGAATAGTACTAATAACTAATATTTAAACGATCTTCACTAATCCATTTTTGGCCATTGCCTTGTAATGGTACAATTAAAAATAATGATTTACCATAAGCCTGTTTAACGTCTATTACTTCAACCGGAATTTTTAAATTACTTTCAACCGTCAAGAAAAACTTTTTCCCTATGATTTTAGATAGTTCTTTTACTGTCACCTTTATCAACTCCTTTCTATTTTATAGTAAGGATTTTATAATCCTTCAACAAGAGGCAGGAAAAATTTTATCTCCTGCCTTAAGTTCAAGGATTAATTATTCTTGCTCATGTTCTTTTTCATGTTTTAATATCTCTTCTGCTTCTTCTGCAAAAGATTCGGCTATTTCATAATGATTAATATTTTCAATGGCAGATTGTAATAAGTCACTATACATGGACGCTGTTTCCTGTAAAGGATTATTATCTTCTATTAGATCTTTTAAAAATTTTGATAAATCATATACTGATAATTTACCTGCTTGATCAAGCACCATTTTCTGTAAACCTTGATCATTATCTATCCACAACTTGTAATTCCATGTTTCAAAATTTGACCATCCATTACATTCTTTACACATATTGAAGATATCTCCCTTCCTTTTTTGGCTTTGCAGTTCTGCCTTTTTCTTTGATGCTTAAAATTCTTCTCAAATCTTCTTCTTCAATATTACCTTGTATAAATTGGCTTATAATTTCTCTTTCTTGACTGGCCAAAATTTGATTAACACTTTTACTTTTCATTATTATTATCTCCTTTCTTTATTTAATTTATACTTACTAAAACCCTAAAAAATTAACTAAGTAATAAGCTGCTATAACGTATATAACAAACATGCTAAAACCTGCTATGGGTAACATTATTTTTTTACCTCCTTTCTATTTAATTTAATTCTTTAATACATAGCAGGATTTTTTAGTGTATGATCAATCCTGCTATGAGGTAAAAAATTAAACATTTTGATGAGATTCTAATTGTATCCAGTAAACGTTACCATCGGAAGCAAACTTTGCTTGCTCATTTAGTTTTTCAAGTTCTACTTGGTTTTTTACTTTTTTGGTATCAAAAATATCTTTTCCATCAGTCAAAAAAATCTTAATCATTACTTATCACTCCTTTCTTTATAAAATCCTCTTTTTATTATTTTATTGCCTTTGAATAAAATTATCAATATATTGCCTTGCTTCTTTGACAGTTTTAACTTGATCTAATAGATAATGTTCAGGATATATAATTAAATACCAACCAACCGGGAATCCATCTTTTTTTATACCTTTTGTTTGTACTATTTTAATGCCTTTATACTTTTCGTACCTATACACTTTTGTATCACTCCTTTTATAAATGTATGATTTTATAAATAATCTATAAGTAATCAATGTATTGACCAAAAACTTTATAAGCTTTATCCCTTAATGCAATAACGATTTGATTAATTATATCATATTCGCTTGATCTATTTAATGTAAGAAATAACTCTTCTTTCCCTTTTTTGTGAAATGTATTCCAACTAGTTATTTTGTAGTATTCTTTAAAATCAGGAATATAAATGCCACTAAACACATTTAACGCATATTCTTTATTATCATGTATATATGTGAGATCTCCTGTTTTTTTGTTTACTTTTATTTTGCGCTTATCAATTTTATTGTTTTGCATTTTGTCTTTTCTCCTTTCTGTTTTCTGTTTTTTGA
>PXDW01000043.1 GCA_003564925.1 Candidatus Woesearchaeota archaeon
TTCTCCTGGTATTAAGTCCATTATCTTAACCCATGAGCCGTAGCATTTCTGCTCTGAAAAGTTCCAGTCTGCACATTTGTATAGTTCTGAACCTTTCGCCTCTATTGTCATAAGCCCATCTGTAAAATCCAAATCCGAAGGGTCGATAGCATAAGAATTAACAACATTCCTATTGCCCAAATTAACCTTTTCTTTAGGCAAGTCTTCTACATTAAGGTTAAAGATAATATCTCCTTCTTTGACAAGTTTTAGATTATTAAATTTTATGTTTTTTATTATATTATTTGGGAGTTCGAGCTCAACTTCATAAGCTTCCTCTTCAGTTATCTCCTGTACCGCTAATCCGCCTTTAAATATCTTAATCTCTGATTCCAAGGCTCTGTTTTTGCTGTCTTTTATTTTAATTGATTCATTAATTAATTTATTACTTAATTTAATTAATTTAATAGATTTATTAACTATTATACCTTCAGAATCTGAAATGTCTCCAGTATCATTTAAAGGGTCAATTTCAGAAGTATCTGCAACATGCGATGAATCAATTTTCGTTATTTTTAATATCTCTTCAAGGCTTAATGTCTTATTTTTTGTGATTGATCTTTCTTTTATCTTAGAGATATCTGATATTCCCCAGCTGAACAAGACCTCTTCATAATAAAATTTGTCCCCTGCTTTAACAACAGCTATAAGCTTATAAATCTCGGGTTTTATACCTTTGTCATTGTTTATTGTGAATCTGAACTTATCATATTCGATATGTTCGATATCTATAACAAAATCAAGATTATTTTCTTGTCCGTATATATAGGAGCTTATTTTTTCAACTGCAGATTTCCTTAAGACAGCTTCCAAGAAATTTCTTTGGAATCCTATTCTCGACGTAAAGTCTATTTCCAAAACAGCTTTTTCTTTAACATCAAAATAATAAGGGATATATTTTTTTATTTCAGCTATATCAATTTGTGATTCTCTCTTGATTTCAGAAGGCTTTTGGATATTCTGCTCGATATCATCCCAAAAAAAAGTTTTTTGCTTTTTTACTGTTTCTCCTTTTATTATAGCTTCGACTACTAAAATGTAGCTTCCGGGATTTATATTTTCATTAGAATTTATAGTTACTCTAAACTTATTATTTTCTAGCTTTTCCAAACCAAGGTCAAAATATCTATCATTCGCATAACCTTCAACATAAGATGTTATCCTTTCTATAATTTGGAATCCAAAAATCCTGTCAAATACTGTTTTTCTTAAATCAATATCATTGCTAAAATCAAAGTCAATTATTACTTTTTTATCTAAAGTGAAATAATATTCAAATTCCGCTATATCATTAACCTGGAAATGATATGTTGTATTTTTTATATTATCATTCTCTATGAATGTAGTTAGAATAAAATATTCACCTGGTTTTTCTGGAATAAATTTTGTTATATTTTCAGAACCAAAAAACCTAAATGTTTTATCTTCAAAGATTATCTTGAACTCCGATACTCTTTTTCCAGAGTATATATAAACAATATCACCAATAAAGTATTCTTTTTTGTCAGTATAAATTTTTTCTTCTTCTTTTTCTTTTCCATTTTCTGTCTCTTCTTTCTTTACATCAAAGAAATGGGAAGCAATAACAACTTCACCCTTAAGGAGCTGTATATAATACCTGCCAACTTTATCTGGAAAGAAAAACAATTTTTCTTCTGGAAGTTCCATATAATTGTATACATTATCGCTTGAGATTATAGAAAAAGAGTATTCATTATTTACTGAAAAGTTTAAGAATATTTTAACAATTTCATCAGTAGTGTATTCTTTTTTATCTGTTGATACTGAAACTTCATTTCTTATGTCGCTGACTATGAAATCTGAAACAAAAAAATCATGCTGAAAAGAATTTCCATCAACCAAATTATAGTTTATTGTGTAATTACCTTTTTTTTGAGGTGTAAAAACCAAAGAACTCCTTATTCCTCCTTTATATATGTATGTGTCTTTAGATCCTGATATTTTTAGCCCGACTATGTTTTGCGGATTTGTAAAGTTTATTAAAACAGGCTCATTCACAGAAAAAATATTCTTATTTAATGATAAGGTTGTTTTATTATATTCGCTTCCTACATAAGAAAAAGACAAAAAAGCATGGAGGGCAATAACAATAACTAATTCTATAGAAACAACTATTAACTTCTCTTTTCTATCTAATTTCATTGCATTCGCGCTTGCGCCCTTTTATTTGGTGTGAAAAAATAAATCGATTTCTTTTTAATCTATTTCGATCTTGATTTTTTTAAAATTTATCTGAAAATTGTTATTATTTCTGACAAGCTTAAATCAAGGAACACTCTCCAATATACAGCTAAACAAAGTGTTAGTAATAGGATTCCAACCAATATGCCTTCAAAAAAATGTTTAGTGAAATGAGATTTTTCATTTTTTTTAATATCTGAAAACTCAGGAATAAGTTTAAGACGTTCCTCTATATTTTTTTCTATATCATGTATTTTTTGTTCCCTTAATAAAATGCCTTTTTCCTTTTCAA
>PXDW01000084.1 GCA_003564925.1 Candidatus Woesearchaeota archaeon
GCTACAGACGGGGACGGAGATAGAATATTCTTTGTTGACGAGAAAGGCGAATTGATAGAGCCTGGAATTATTCGCGGACTTCTTTCAAAAATATTCCTGAAAGAGAAACCTGGCTCAAAAATACTATATGACATAAGGCCTGGAAAGATAACTCATGACATGATTTTAAAATATGGCGGCAAGCCTGGAGTTTCGAGAGTAGGACACTCATTAATAAAAGCCCAGGGAATAAAAGAGGGGGCTCTTTTTGCAGGAGAATCATCCGGCCATTTCTTCCTAAAAATGGATTATGGTTTTTATGAAGTTCCTATGATTGTTACCTTAAAGATTCTTGAGGATATATCTGTTGAAAACAAGAAATTTTCAGAGATTATAAAGCCATTAAAAACATACTCCCATTCAGGTGAGATAAATTCTGAGGTTGAAGATAAGCAGAAAAAGATGGAAGAGATAGCTGAAAAATACAAGGATGCGAAAAAAATATCCTGGCTTGATGGAGTAACTGTAGAATATGATGATTTCTGGTTTAATGTAAGGCCTTCAAACACAGAGCCTTTGTTGAGGCTTAACTTGGAAGCAGTAAGCAAGGAAATAATGGAGCAAAAGAAAGAAGAGATATTAAAGATAATAAGGGAAATACATTAAATTTAAGTAAAATTTATATACTATAATATTTCTAAAATATATATGATTAAGAAACATCATGCCTCATTAAAAAAACACACCAATTTAACTCCTATATTTGGGCTTATTTTTGCTGTTTTCGGAGCAATTTTATTGGGAAAACTAACAAGGTATCAATTTTCGCTTGGACCATTAACATCCGATATTATATATCCTCTCTCATTTATTGAATGGGTAGCTGCTGCAGGATGTCTTTTAGGCGGACTATATATGCTTTATAAATCATTTTTTAAGAAGTCCTTTTTATATAGGTATTGAATTATTAAAGTCTTGAAATCTGTTTTTTTAGTATAATTTTTTAAGTACAAAATATCAAATATTATAGTAAGCTTTATAAATACTAAGTAATTCTTTGGTTAGAGAGAGAAAAATGAGGAATTGGTAGATATTTCTCGTATGAAAATATAATGATAAGAATAAAACCAATTTTACCAAGTTTAAGAGAAAAAAAAAGATACCTAGTTTACAAAGTTATCTCCAATGAAAATTTTGATGCAAACGAAATAGAAAAAGCAATAAGAGATTCTTATCTTTCTGCTTTCGGAGAAATAGAAGCTGCAAAGGCAGGGCTAATTTTTTTAAACAAAAGCTTTGATAAAAAAAGGCAAAAAGGAATAGTTAAAACAAGCCATAAATGCTTAGAAAACTTAAGATATGCTATGGCAATAACACAAAATGCTAACAACAAGAAATGTATAATAAGCAGCATTGGCTGCTCAGGAATAATAAAAAAAACAAAAAAGTATTTTTCATAAGGAGGTAAGAAAATGGTAGATCCGATACAGCATCAAATGATGGGATATGATAGAGCTATAACAATGTTCTCTCCAGACGGGAGACTATTGCAGGTAGAATATGCAAAAAAAACAGTTAAGCAAGGTTCAACAGCAATCGGGATGGTTTGCAAAGATGGTGTTTTGCTTGTAGCTGACAAAAGAATTGTAGATAAATTAATAATTCCTGATGCTGTAGAAAAGATATTTCAGATAGATGATCATATTGCTGCGACAGCTTCGGGAATTGTATCTGATGCTAGAATATTAGTGGAAAGGTCCCAACTTGTTGCTCAGCAGCATCAAGTAACTTATGATAGTCAGATTGATGTACTTAGCGTTGTAAAAGATATAAGCAATCTAAAACAAATGACAACACAATCAGGAGGATTGAGGCCTTTTGGAGTTTCGCTTCTTATTGCGGGAGTAGATGATGACGGCCCTAAACTTTTTGAAACTGACCCAACAGGAATTTTTTTTCAATATAAGGCTTCTGTTATTGGAGAAGGGGAGTCAGAGATTGAGAGCATTTTACACAAAAAATACAATGAAAACATGTCAATAGATGACGGATTAAAGCTTATAGTTACGAGCTTAAAAAAGGTTTTAGGCAATGATTTCTCTGCAGAAAGAATTGAAGGGGTTTACATAACAAAAAAAGACAAGCTATTCACAAAAATAGAAAAGGAAAAAATATCTAAACTACTGAAATAAAATGAAACCTATGTCATTTGATAAAGAAAAGATATCAATAAACCTCGCAAAGCTGAAAAAAGGTGGAGGGTTTTTTGAAATTGTTATAAATCCAGATGAAGCAATTGCTTTTAAAGAAGGAAAAATAAGCGACATTAAAAGTGTCTTGCAGGCTGAACATATCTATACTGATGCAAAAAAAGGAGAATTGGCTCCTGAAAACATAATGAGCAGCATATTTAGAACAGAAGACCCATTGAAGATAGCAGAGATAATACTTAAAGAAGGTGAGATACAGCTTACTTCTGAGTATAGAGAGAGGCTAAGAGAGGAGAAAAAAAGAAAAATAATCAGGATAATACAAA
>PXDW01000012.1 GCA_003564925.1 Candidatus Woesearchaeota archaeon
ACTCCTAAGCGTATATCCATTAGACCTCCGTCAACAGGATATCCTTCCTTATCATAAAGCTCAGGCGTAACTACTTTTGCAGCAGCCATTTGTTTTACCATTTTTGGAGAAAGTATCCTGAATTGAATGCTTTTTACTTTTTTATAAACATATTCTTCCATTTTAGTATTTTTCCTCCAAGATTAATTTAGGATAAACTCCTAGAGACTTAAGTTCATCAAGCATTAGCTTGAAAGCATAGCTTAGTTCAATATTGCTTATTTTTGTGTTCTCTCCACAAATAGAACAATAGCTTCTGTTTTTATATTCATCATGTATTGCAATAATTCCGCATTGTTCGCATATAGGTATTATAGTTTTGTCAGAGTCAAACCTTTCTTTTAATAAAAGAGAAGCGCCATGCGCTACAAAAGTGTCTTTTTCCATCTCTCCTAATCTTAGTCCGCCTTCTTTTGCTCTTCCTTCTGTCGGCTGTCTTGTCAATAGCTGTATAGGTCCTCTGGCTCTTGCGTGCATTTTATTAGCAACCATATGTTTCAATTTCAAATAATACATATTTCCTACAAATATCCTTGCCTTGAACTTTTCTCCTGTTCTTCCATTATACATAACTTCTGTTCCGTCTTCCCTAAACCCTAATGATGAAAGTTCTTTTCTTAGCACTTCTTCGGGCTCTGAATCAAACATAGTTCCATCAATATGTCTTCCTGCCAAAGCTCCAACTTTCCCTCCTAATAATTCTATCAAATGACTAACAGTCATTCTTGATGGCAAACTATGAGGATTAAATAATAAATCAGGAACTATTCCTGAAGCTGTAAAAGGCATGTCCGCTCTTGGCACAACTAACCCTATAACTCCTTTTTGTCCATGCCTACTTGTAAATTTGTCTCCTATTTCAGGTATTCTCTGGTCTCTGATACGAACCTGGACAAGCTTGTTGCCTTCTTGGTTCTCTGTCAGCATAACAAAATCGACAACCCCTTTTTCTCCATGCTTTAGTGTCATTGATGACTCTCTTCTTGAGCTTGTTGCTAAATTATATTCATCTAAACTGCTCAAAAATCTTGGTGGAGAAGTTTTTCCAATAATTACATCACCTTCTTTAACTTCTGATTCAGGATAGATTATTCCATCTTCCTCTAAATATATATAATCTTTTTCAGACCTATATCCTTTTACATCCTTATCAGGAACTGATATTTCATCTATTAATCCTCCGGAGTATCTAAGTTCTTCTGAGATGATAGGCCTGTAATATGAGCTTCTTCCTATTCCATAATCTATCGAGCTTTTGCTTATAACAGACGCATCTTCCATATTATAACCATCATAGGTTAAAACAGCAACAACAAAATTCTGTCCTGATGGATGCTTATCATATCCTGAAACTTCATGCATTATAGTTTGAACTAAAGGAACTTGAGGGGTATGCATTAAGCTTACGTCCATGTCCATTCTTAATAAGAAATTTGATGCATAAAAACCTATTGCCTGCTTTTGGTTTTTAGATCCAGCATTTAACCTTGTTGATTGGTTAAAGTTTCCATAAGGGACTAAACTTGTACATAAACTTACTATATCTATTGGCTGAATCTCAAGGTGAGTGTGTTCTGGAGTAAGTTCATTTTCAAAAAATGCTACAAAGGCATTCTCTTCTTCGCCAGCATCCAAATATTCTATTACTCCTTGTTTGATAAGGTCGAAAAAAGAAATCTCATTTTTATTAAGAAGCTCTATGTGTTTTTCAGTGAGCAAAGGCTTTCCATCTTTTACAACTATTAAAGGTCTTAGAGCTCTACCTGATGAACTCCATATCTCTACTTGATCAATTTCTTGATTGTGATTTATATTAATACCACTTTCAATTTTTCCTTTTCTTCTGTCTTCTACAAACTGATCTATTAATTTTTTGGAATCGTCGACCATACCAATAAATTTTCCATTTAGGTAAACTTCACTCATTTTACAGTTTTTACCCCCATAGATTTAAGAGATTTTAATAAAGGCTCTTCTTCTATCCCTTGAGATATTCGGCAAAGAAGAGAAAGATTTTTTCTTAATCCTATATTTGTTCCTTCAGGAGTTTCAATAGGACATAATCTCCCTAAATGTGTTCCGTGCAACGCCCGGGCTTCAAAATTTTCTTGCGATGAAGATAATGGAGAAACAACCCTTTGTAGATGGCTTAATGTATCAATGAAATTTATTCTTTGGATTCTTTGTGATATACCTTTTCTTCCTCCAACCCAATTGCCTGTCGCCATGCTGCTGTATATTCTTTGAGTCAGCAGCTTCTCTCGTATGATCACTTTTATGCTTGGGAACTTGCCCCTTTTTACAATTCTTTGGAAATTATACAATAAATCATTTGTTAAAACTTTTAAATTAACCATAAATAAGTCTGCCAATAAATCTCCACTTAATTTTAGCCTTTTATTTGCATAATGGTCTTTATCATCAACAGGTATTCTCTCATTTTCAACAGCTATATACTTCTTA
>PXDW01000020.1 GCA_003564925.1 Candidatus Woesearchaeota archaeon
AGTTCCCTTTCATCCAGCAAAACACAGTCAGCTGGAACCTTTTCGCCTGTCCTTAGAACCAATATATCTCCAGGAACAAGGTTTTTTGATTCTACTTCCTGCTCTTTTCCATCGCGGATCACTATAGAGATGGGAACAAGCATCCCTTTTAATGCGCCAATCGCTTTCTCTGCCCTAAATTCCTGCACAAAACCAACAACAATGACGACAAAGATAATTACCAATATAGTATATGCTGTTATAGATTTTCCAACAAAGAAAGAGATAAGCATTGCGGAGAAAAGAAAATAGATTATAAAATTGCTTTTTATCTGCCTAATTAGTATTTTGAGAGGTGTTGTTTTCGAAACATCTTTTATCTCGTTTGGGCCATACTGCTTAAGTTTGTCCTCTGCCTCTTTTTTTGTAATGCCCTTGTATTTCAGCATAATTTATCCAATATAAGCAGTCCTATATAAATCTTTTCAATAAAAATAATTATAAAGATATTTTAAGATGTATTTAAAATAATAAAGTATAGTTAATAATAAGGCAAAGAATCTTAGGTATTGGAAAATAATTTATCAAAAACAGCATATCATGGAATATGGCATATTATCACTCCAAAAGCTTTATTGATGTTGTATTTCTTATAAAAATAAAAGCATCATATCTTTTTGAGAGATCTGTTTTAACATAATTTCCAGGATATTCATTTTCAGGCCTATAAACAACGCCTATAGCCCTGTTATTGTTTACTTTTTTTATCTCATCAGGAAGTTCTAAGCTGTCAAGCATAATCAGGGCTTTTTCCATTCCGATGCTCTCAAATAAATATTCATAGCTTTCTTCCCTGGCTTCAGGTATATTCATAATTTTCCCCGACTCACCCCAGCTTCTCCCTGCCAAAACTTGTCCTGTGTATGTGCCAAAACCCAGAATAAAAATATTTTTATTTGCTTCCCTCATGAGTTGGCCAATATTTATGCTGCCAGAATAGGCCATTTCGGTTGCCCTTGCATCACCCACATGAGTGTTGTGAGCCCATATAATAGCCTTTCCTTTTTTTTGAATTAGCCTATCTAAAGTAGAGTTCATATGTAAAACCCTTTCATTCCATGATGAAATTTCAGGGTATACCATAGCCCTGTAATGTATCTCTGCTTTCTTTACGACAAAAGCATTTTGCTTAAGATAAAAATATTCTTTTTCATCGAGAACTTCCTTAAATCTATCTTCAGATTTTATCATGTTATAAATTTTTTGAGCTTCGCTGTAACAAGGGTCATTTCCCAATGAAAGGTAATGAGCATATAATGAAAAATCATCTGTAAATGATGAAAGGCATTCATAATTTTCCCCAGTCAATTCCTGAACAGCTAATATTGAGCTTTCAGTACCATATACATCAAACCCATATATTCCTACCATATCTTCTAAAGGTAGTTTTTTATTGTATTCTTTTAGCCATTCGGCAAGTTTTTTAATTTCATCATTAGCCCACATCCAAGTCGGCCACCTGTCAAATTCTTTTAACACTTCTAAAGCACTGTTTTTATCACTAAGCCCCTTTACATATAAATTTAGATCATAAATTGAATTCCAGTCCCCTTCAACAGCTATAAAGTTAAAATCATGTTCATCTATAAGCCTTTTTGATAAGATGCTTCTAATTTTGTAATACTCCTGAGTTCCATGAGTCGATTCTCCAAGCAGGACTATATCTGCTTCTGACATTGCAATTACCAAGTCATCTATGTCCTCATAATTTGCAAGCTCCCTATAGAACTCATAAACTGCATCATCTTCGTATATTTTATTCTGGCACCCTGTTAAGAAGGTAAAAGAAAATAAAAAAATCGCAAAAATGAGGGTTATTTTATTGATAATCTTCATTTTATAAAGAATAAAAAAACAATGTATTATAAAATTTTCTAAAATATGGCAAATTTTATATATCATTTTGCCTTACAAAAAAATATGAAAAATAAGGCAAAAATAAATAGTAAAAATGAAAATGGCAAAAATAAAGCAAAAAGCAAAAAAATAATGAAAATAAAAAATAAAAATCTCATGCTTAAAATTTTATCAGCAATTATACTTTTTTCTTTTTTGGCCGCTTTTTTATTTTTTCTCAAAAATGTAAATAGCAAAACATCAGTAATTGAAGATTCAGATCAATACCTTGATGCATATAAAGAAGAAAGGCTTCAGATGGTCGATACACAATTAAGGGCAAGAGATATTACAGATGAAAGAGTTCTTGAGGCCATGGAAAAAGTTCCAAGGCACATGTTTATGCCTCATTCAAGAAATCTTGCTTATAGAGACCATCCTGTTCCTATTGGATATGGGCAAACAATCAGCCAGCCTTATATTGTGGCTCTGATGGCTCAGGAACTCAGAATAAAAGAACATGAAAAAATTTTAGAAATAGGTGCAGGCTCCGGCTATAACGCTGCGGTGTTGGCTGAACTTGCAAAAGAAGTTTACACTATAGAGATTATTGGAGAGCTCGCGGAATGGTCTGAGAACGCTCTGAAAAAAACAGGATATTCTAATGTTTATGTTAAGCATGCAGACGGCTATTATGGTTGGGAAGGAAAAGAGTTCGATGCTGTAATAATAACAGCTGCGGCAAACCATGTTCCGCAACCCTTGATTGACCAACTCAAAATTGGAGGAAGGCTTATACTTCCATTAAGCTCTCCAGCAGGCTTTCAGGCCCTCACAATAATAAATAAAACTGATGAAGGCTTAAAAACAAGATCAATTCTAGGAGTAAGATTTGTGCCTATGACAGGAAAAGCAATGGAATCTTAAGCCCTGAAAAAAAGCCAAGCGCATACATAAAATAAAGCTGCAAAAGCGAGTACAACAGAAAATCCAAAAAAAATAGCCAGAATCAAAGCTGCTATTGAGCCCAGGACTGAAGCAGCGCCGTTTACAGCAAAAGCCCATGGGACATTTCCTTTTTTTTCCTTGGATATTCCAAGAGGGAAAGGCATTCCCATAAAAAAACCAAGAGGAATTATTATTAATGCCGATAATACTAAAGACAAGTAAAAATCAAGAATTAAAATATATGATATTATATCTCCAATGAAAAAGTAAAAAAGGATTATTAGCGATACTATAGTAAAGAATATTTTTTTGTCCTTAAATTTTTTTGAAGTATAGCTTCCTAGACCACTTGACGTAAGCATAACCAAAATGACAAATGCTGCAGAATGGGTTATATTACCAAATAACTTAACGAAATTTTGAATAAGATTTATCTCGACAAACATGTAAGAAAGCCCTATAAATAAGAAAAACAAAATTTTTGAATCCGGAAGCTTATACTTGATTAGCAACGGAACAAATATAAATAAAAAGCAAAGGAAAAAGCTTTGCACGAAAAGGAGAAGCAATAAAAAACCAGGGTCATTGAAAGGCTGCCAGTTTTTTCCCATTATTATGTGAAGCTCCCTCATTTTTTCAATTTTGAAAAAATTAAAATAAAATGGCCTGTCATCTCCAACCGGGCTAACATCAAATATATAGTCCTTATGAAACTCCCTATTTGAAATAATTTCCTGGATATAATTATAATATAAAGGCTCATCAAACCTTGTGTGTAAATTAGGAGTAAAGTTTCTCTCCATGAATATTATATCAAATTTATTCTTTTCCGCGAAATTTAATATATTTTCAAAATCGGGGTTTTTTGCTATTACAAGAGTCACTGTTGACCAAGATCTGAACATTATTATGTTTTCATCTTTAGTTATTTCCCTTGCAAGATAAAAAAGCCTTAAAGACTCTTTAGGAGGGTATGAAAGCCATCTTGTAATTATAAGATATCCATCTTGATTTAAAGCATTATAATAGTCGCTTAATCCTTCTATAGTGAGGTCATAATCCTGGGATATTCCATAGATTCCTGAGCCATGAACATCTCCAGAAAGAGAGATGATTATTATATCATAATTGTCATTATTTCTCGCGTGCTTTCTTCCGTGACCATAAACTAGATTTGCTCTATCATATATACTCCCTGAAAAATACCTATAATCATCGGCTATTTCAATTATTGTTGGGTTGTATTCAACAATACTCATGGTTGCATTATTTCTTATCCCAGCAATTATATCCGGTCCGCCTTTGGGATTTATTAATAGTACTTTTGGCTGTCCTTTAGAAAAATTAAAAACAGCATACCCAACATAAGAAGGAAGATATTCTGTAAAATCATAATCCCCTTCTTCTGTTAGAGCAGTCATTCCAGAGCCATCGGTCAATATTCCTAATTGTTCAGGCAATTCTCTGCCGTAATCCAAACTTAAACCCGGAGCGTATCTTGTATATGATGAATTAACTAAATCAACCCTTGAAAAAGAATTCCATCTGCTCTCAAGGTGGTCTGAACCAGGAACATTAAGGGATGAAACTATTTCTTTATGCACCGATATATTGACAGGAAGGGGTAAAAGAATTAGGATAGAGAAACAAATAGCTAGTTTTTTTTGAAGAGTATATTCTGAAATAACAAAAGCTGATATTAAACCAAATAAAGCCGCAATGGTTATTGTATACTCTCCAAAAAAAGTTATGGTGGCCAATGCTGATATACTTCCTAAAGCAGATCCTGAAAGATTTGAAAAATAGATTTTACCGGATTCTTTTTGATATTCCCTGAAAACATGGGCCAGAATTAAGCCAAAGAAAAAAAATGGCAAAGAAAAAAGAACATAATAGATTAAAAGGGTTAGAGAATAAAAGTAATTATATGATGCTATTAGTGGATCAAAAGATATGAATGAAGATAAAAAAAATCCCAATAAGGTGGTTATGAAAAATAATATACAGCTAAAATAAAGAGGATTCTTAAATTTTTTTACATATAAAAAAATTGCTCCTGCTGACATTCCAAAAAGAGAAATAGAAACTACAAGCATCGCAAGATTATATGAATAAGCCAATGAAAGAACTCTTATTAATGATATTTCCAACATAAGAGCTGCAAAAGAAATTAAGAATATTATTGCAAGAGTTTTTTTTCCTATTCTTTTCATAATAATAGCCTTGTTTTTTTATTATATAAATTTTATTGGTTTTTTATCTAATAGAACATTGATAAAAATGTTAACAAATATAAATTAAAATAATTATAAATTAATTTAGATAAATATTTAAATAGATATTTTTTTATTTTATTAATGATGTATCTAAATAAAGATGAAGTCTTGGAATTTCTAAAAGAAAAGAATTTCTCAAAAGTAAAGGAATCTCTAGAAAAATGGTTTGTCCAAGATATTGCTGAATTTATTAATGAGCTGGATGAAACTTCAGCAGTATTGGTCTTTAAGATGCTTCCAAAGAAGAAGATTGCAGATACATTCTCCTATCTTGAGCCGGAAGATCAAGAAAGATTACTTAATGCATTTACAAACAAAGAAGCAGAATTTATTCTTTCAAATTTGTCTCCTGATGACAGGACTGAGCTGTTCGAAGAGCTGCCAGGTATAATAACAAGAAGGCTCTTTAAGCTGTTGTCTGTAGAGGATTTAAAAGAAACAAAATCATTATTAGGTTATCCTGAAGAAAGCGTAGGAAGGATGATGACTCCAGATTATGTTTATGTTTACAAAAACATGACAGTAAAGGAAACCATTGACAGAATAAGGAAATGGGGCAGAGACTCTGAAACAATAGCCAGGATATATGTAATTGATTCTAAAAAAAGGCTATTAGGCACCTTAAAATTAAGAAAGGTTATTCTTACAGATCCCAAAGCTAAAATTAAAGATATTATGAACTACAATGTAGTAAAGCTTTCTGCTTTCGATGACAGGGAAGAAGCTGTCAAGATTATGAAAAAATACGATCTTACTTCAGTTCCTGTTGTAGATAGTGAAGGAATAATAATAGGAATAGTAACAATTGATGATGTTCTGGATGTTGCAGAAGAAGAAGTTACAGAAGACATACAAAAAATTAGTTCTGTTACTCCTTTAAAGACAAGCTATAAGACTATAAAAGTATTCACACTTTATAAAAAAAGAGTATTATGGATAAGCTTATTATTAGTAATAGGACTTGCGACTTCAGGGATATTGGCCTATTATGAAGAAGTTCTGAGCTCTGCAATAATCCTTGCAGTGTTTATACCCTTGCTCATTGACAGCGCGGGAAATATGGGTTCTCAGTCAGCCACATTAATGATAAGAGCTATAGCAACAGGAGATGTAGAGCTTGATGAATGGTTCAAAGTTTTTGTGAAAGAAATAATTATAGGACTTATGATAGGAGTAACGATGGGCATTTTTGCAACTATTATAGGAATATTTAGAGGAGGCTATATAATAGGCGTTATAATAGGCCTTACAATGCTTTCAATTATTCTTATATCAAACCTTATAGGAGCTTCATTGCCTTTCATTCTTTCAAAATTGAATATAGATCCTGCTGTAGCAAGCTCCCCATTGATAACAACAATTGCTGATATATGTGGATTAATAATATATTTCAATATAGCTACTTTATTGCTGCTAAACAATATTTAGCTACAAATTCTTTTTGAAATTGTGATTTTTCTTATTTGCGAAAACATTATAAGCATTCAGGAATATCTAGATTAAATGGACTTAATTGAAGATATAAAACAAAAAGCCAAGAATTTTTTTTTAAACTCAAAAGGAAGTCATGACTGGGAGCACACTATGAGAGTTTACAACCTTTGTATTCATATAGGAAAAAAAGAAAATGCTGGTATGGAGGTTCTTAAGCTTGCTGCAATTTTGCATGATATTGGAAGAGCGCAACAAGATGATTGCAATGGCGGTATTTGTCATGCTGAAAAAGGGGCAGAAATAGCAAAAGAATTATTAACAAAAGTTGGCTATAAGAAATCTGAAAAGGTTATCCATTGTATTAAAACACATAGGTTTAGGAAAAATAACATTCCGGTTTCAATTGAAGCGAAAATACTTTTTGATGCTGATAAGCTTGATTCAATAGGTGCTGTAGGGATAGGAAGGGCTTTTTTGTTTGCTGGAGAGATAGGAGCAAAACTCCATAATAAATATGCTGATATTAACAAAACAGAAGAATATTCAAAAGATGACACTGCTTACAGGGAATATATTGTAAAATTAAGAAAAATTAAGGATAGAATGCTCACAAAAGAGGGAAAGCGCTTGGCCAAGGAAAGGCACAAGTTTATGGATGATTTTTTTGAAAGACTGAATAAAGAAGTTGATGGAGATATTTAGGATAATTAAAGATTTGATGACTAGATAAATATAAACTCATGATAATATTTAAATAAGATTGTTGCTGTAAAAAAGCAAAGAAACAGCTTTTAAAGTTTAAAGTATCGAATAATGGGTGATAAGATGAAAAAAAAAGATAAGACGGAAAAAGAAAAAATTACAAAAAATTATTTATCAACAAAAAACATGCTGATATTTTGGTGTGTTGTGATTGTAATTGGATGGATTTTTGGTGGGAATAACCTGGCTCTTGGATTATTTGTTGCAGCAATCATGAGTTTCGCATTAGTTTATTTCTCGCTTAATTCATCATGGGAAGGGACAGTAGAGAAGATAAGGTCTGAAAATGTTTATGATGATCCTCAGGCCGATAACCATAACTTCAAGGTTGTAGATTATGCTTATGTAAGGCTTTCCAATGGAAGATTGAAAAAAATGCACCTCTATCCTGACTGGAAAGTTGGCGATAAGCTAAGAAAAGAAAAAGGGAAATTTGGACCTGAAAAAATTTGATTTTTAGTAATTTTTTTATTTTTTCTAATTATTTTTATGGTGTTTTTGATAACTATTAATGTGCGCTGCCCGGCTTGATATATAAGCTTCATG
The DNA here is from genome assembly GCA_003564925.1 of Candidatus Woesearchaeota archaeon. Taxonomy (GTDB): domain Archaea; phylum Nanobdellota; class Nanobdellia; order Woesearchaeales; family PXDW01; genus PXDW01. The sequence goes on from PXDW01000020.1 coordinate 7,842, forward strand.
CCTCATCCTATCATGAATCATATCTTTGACCAAACCAGGATTTTTTATCCCATAAAAAACAATCTCTATATCTTTTGTTCCTGAAGTAGATATATGGAGTGAGCCTGTTTTTAATATTCTCTCAATTATGTTCTGACTGAAATAGATATACTGTATTCTGTTGTATAAAGCGCTTGACCTTTTTTTGGACAAAAGCTTAAACTCATATATCACACCATTTTTGGCTATTATATACTTATGTGCTCTTCTAAATAACTCAGCAATTAATAAATAAATGATTGCAACAATGAAAGCAATAAAAAACCACATAATTTCTGAAAAAACAATTAAGAACACAGAAATGGCAAAGATTATTAGGATCATGATATAATGCCGAAGGCATATTATAGGATGGGGCTTGTAAGTCTGCTCCTCGAAGCTATTATCCATTATTTTATTATGCTGAGCTTTTCTCATATAATAAAAATTGATTCTCTTGTTTATATTTCTTTTTATTTTTTATTATAGGAAAAAGTAAAAAATAAAATATTAACTAGCTGCTTAGTAGGAATTATTTTTTGAAAATTTTAAGCATGGGTCTTATTCCTGCCAAAACAAATATAATAAAGTACCAATACCAGGCAAGGCTAAGCAAAGGCTCCCAAAGCTTGGCAACAAAAAGTGTAAATCCAAAAACGCTTAGTTTTATTAATTGAATATCAGCACAATTTAATTTTTTTATCTTAGAATCTAAAAAATTCTTAAAGTCCATAATTTCACCTCTTTATATTTTAGCTATGCTGATTAGGCATTGCTAGTATTATACAGTTTAATCAAGTTTATAAAACTTTTTATAATATAACAATATTATAAAAGCAAGAAATAAAATTTTTATAAGGATTATAAGGCATTAATAGGTATTTGCTAAAATGAAAACAATAAATAAAAGATTGACTTATTTTACTTTTGTAGCTTTTTTTATAATAGTTGTTTTAGCAATTAGCAATAATCCAAAAGAAATTCAAGAAATAAATAAAACTCTAATACTTGGGTATTGTCCAACAATGAGGTATTTAGCCCAAAACATAGCTAATAATAATGAGAATATAGAACTAATGCAATTTGGGCTTACTGTCGAAGCCCTTAATGAATTAAACAAAGGGAATGCTGATTTTGTTCTTGTAGGAAGAATAGCAAAAAGAAATGAGATTGAGGATTCATTTGAGCTAAGGCTTAGGTCGGGACTTACATTAGTAAGCAAAGAAAAGTCTTTTATTTATTATGATGCACTTCCTAACATGGAGATACATACTGCAATAGACAAAGAAGCAGTAAAACAATATTTGCTAGAATCTGAAAATATCATATTCTATAATTCAACAGAAAATGCAATCAAAAATGGCCTTAATGAAATTGTTCTAATTGACTGGAGTGATTATATTGATGATTTTGAGCTTGTCATACCTGTTGATAGAAACTTGGACAAGATTGAAAAATTCAGGATCCCTATAATCTACACCTTCAACCAAGAAATAATTGATAAATTAAATTTTGTATATTAGGTTAAGGGATTTTCTTTATTTATTTTAGAAGTTATTAAAATATTCAATCATAAAATTTCTGTAAACTTAGCAAAAGCTTTATAAATATTGATAAATATCAATATGTAATCTATAATTATTGATTATGAAAATAAAAAATAAAGAAATTATTTCTGCTTTTTTTGGGCCTTTTTTCATTGCTATATATCAGATCTTTTTTTGAGTCAAAGACCCCTTTATGCTGCATCTCTATAGGCCTTTCCTTAGCATTCTTATATGTTGATTTAATTGCTCCGCTTCTAAAGATTCCCAATTTCCTAAGTATTTCTACAAATCCCATGAAGATTAATAAATAATCGCAGTTTATAAATATTACCATAAAACCTCATTTTATAATTAAGAACGAAAATTTAATAAATGATTAAATTGACTAGTTATAAAAAAGAGGTATGAACATGAATAAAAATAAAAAAACAATTATAAAAAAAACAAAACCCATAAAAAATAATTCTTCGAGAATAAAAAAATTATATGATAGTTTGAATCACAAACAAAAGGCTTATGTCTGCCTGAATTTAAAAGATCCAAAAAACGGAGAGTATCTTCTTACATTTTCCCATTTAGTGCCTGGAGAAAATCTTAATATACTACAGGCTGCTGCAGAGGTCGCTGCAGAATCTTCCACTGGAACAAATTTCAAAGTAAAGACAGAAACACCTTTTTCAAGAAAGCTGAATGCCTTAGTGTATAAAGTTGATCTGCAAAAAAACCTTGTTTGGATAGCTTATCCCTGGAGGATTTTTGACAGGGGCGGAAATGTCCAGAACATATTAACTTTTATTGTGGGAAATGGGCTTGGCATGAAAGAGATTTCTGCTTTAAAGATGCTTGATATATGGTTTCCCTCATCCATGCTGGAGCAATATGACGGCCCTTCCTATACTTTAGATGATATGAGAAAATACCTTAATGTCTATGAAAGACCGATTCTAGGAACAATCATAAAGCCAAAAATAGGATTGACTGCTGCCGAATATGCAGAAGTCTGCTATGATTTCTGGTCTGGAGGAGGGGATTTTGTAAAGAATGATGAGCCGCAGGCAAATCAGGATTTTTGTGATTATGAAAAAATGGTCAAGTTTGTAAAGAAAGCTATGGATAAAGCTGTAAAAGAAACAGGGCATAAAAAAGTGCATTCCTTTAATGTTTCTGCTCCAGATTTTGATGAGATGATAAGAAGATGCGAGCTTATAAGGAATGTGGGATTTGAAAGCGGAAGCTATGCTTTTTTAATTGATGGTATAACAGCAGGATGGATGGCTGTCCAGACATTAAGAAGAAGATACCCTGATGTTTTTATCCATTTCCACAGAGCAGGACATGGTGGATTTACAAGACCAGAAAACCCCATAGGTTTTTCTGTTCTTGTCTTGTCTAAATTTGCAAGGCTTGCAGGAGCCTCAGGAATACACACAGGAACAGCAGGCGTTGGAAAAATGAAAGGCTCTCCAAAAGAAGATATTACTGCTGCAAAAAATATACTTCATCTTGCTGCTAAAGGCCATTTCTTTGAGCAAAGCTGGGCCCAGGTTCCTGAAAACGACAAACAGATAATTC
>PXDW01000014.1 GCA_003564925.1 Candidatus Woesearchaeota archaeon
ATAAAAAAGATAAGGATAGATGTTGCAATCCCAAAAATCAAAGAAACTAGCCTTACATTAAAGTCGCTCTGCCCGAAAAGAAGAAAGAAAGACATCATATAATGAAAAAGATAAGCTCTTCCGTATAAAGCTCCGGAATCAAAGACAGGAGCTCCTTTTGAATAAACATTCCTTGCTGCCAAAGCTGATATGGATTCATCAAGCCATAAAGACTTTTCTCCCAAGCCGTATATTCTTATAAATGAGCCGTAAAGGATAAGCAGTAGAAAAATGCCTATTAAAAGGGCTTTTTTATGCTTCTTAAGAAATTTTTTTATATTGGGCATTACCTGTAAAAGGGTATTTTTTTGCTATTTAAATATTTCTCTGAAATGCCTCTTGAGAATTATATCAAAGTTATAATCATAATCATTAGTATTCCCGGCAAATGATTCCCTTACTTCTTTATATCTTTCTTCCAATTCTTCCTTTTTAATCTCACTCAACTTAATTATAGAAGCAATATCCTCCTCATCTCTTGCATTATATCTTGCAGCTTTCGTTACTATAATATCAATTAAAGATAATGCCCTTAAATCAATGTTTTTAAAGTTAGTTTTTATTTTAGAAGATTTTTTTACATAATCATCCGGGAGCTGCTCTGAAAATATATATCCATCAAGAAATAAATCAACTCTAAATTTTTTATCAAATTTAAAAAATTCCTTATCCTTGCTTTCAATGCAAAAATCAATATCTATTGTAGAGGATTTCAATCCTAAAAGAGTCAAAGCTGTGCCTCCTACCGCTACAAGAACTAATTTTCTATTTAATCTTTTGTCAATCTCTGATAGCCAATTTATTAAATCATCCTTTGTAATCATAAGCTTGCCTCAGCTATTTTAATAAAATCCTCATCATAGAACCTACCGAGAAGATTCCAATTTTTTATTCTTTTCGGGCTCGTATCGATCAAAAAGGCATCATAATCATCATCCTTTTTTCCTGCAAGATTCTTAATATTTTTTTCCTTGTTTTTTTTAAAGTATTCTAGCAAATCATATAAATCTTTTTTTATATTGAAAATATTTCCCAGGAACAATGTTATTTCTAAAAGGTATCCTAACTGGCTGCATATATTATATTTAAATCCCAGCTCTGCTAACTTGAATTTGTCTATCTTATTCTTAAGCAATAATATAGGGATTGCCTCTATAAACCTTGGTTTTGGGTTTTTAATTATAATTAATGCAATTAAGTCTTCCAAAATAAGGTGTTCCTGCTTCTTAATCTTCTTCAGAGTTAAAATATCATAACCATATCTTGAAAGATTAAAAATTAGCTTTTTATCCGAAGAAACATTGAGGCTTTTAATCTTTTCAAAAATATTTTTTTCAGTAACTATCTTAGCAGCTAATAGTTTAGGCCTTATTGATCTTGAAAGGTAATTCCTCTCTGTTTGCTTTAGTTTCTTTCCTTCTAATCTCTTTTGTATTGTATCTATTTCAACCTTGCCAAATATATACCTCATATAATCAGTTCCTAGTAACATAACCTTTATTTAGATTACATTATATATAAATATTTCTATTTTTGTACTTATTCGTACAATTTTTGTATAAAAATTAAAAATATCTATTGATTAGTCTCAGTTTTATCTCATAATGTCTCATTTTTGTCTCATATATTAAAAAGACACCCCCTTATTTCCTATGGAAAAATTAAAAAAAGTCTCAGTCTCATCTCATAATGTCTCATTTTTGTCTCAAAAACAAAAGATATATAAACCATCTATATTTACAAAAAAACATGTCAGGGGTGAGCATAGAAGAGCTGAAAGATGTCTTTAGGGATTACTTCGGCCAAATAAAAGAGGATATTGATTCTATTAAAAAAGAAAATCTTGAGCTTAAAAAAAGGGTTATAGAGCTTGAATCAGTAAAAAAGGACAAGCTAAAAGAAGAGTTCCTAAGAAAATTTGAAAGAAAGAAAAGGGAGATAATAAAGCAAAAGATTCTTGAGCTATCGCAGCAAGGGTTTTCCATACCGGAAATAAAGGATATAATAGTTGATAGAGAAAACTACTGCTCAAAGGCAACATTCTACAGGTATATAGAAAAGCTTGGAACTATAAAGGTAAACAATAAGATATTAATAAAGAAAGATTAATATATTCTTAAAACATATTATTAGTATGCAGTCATACAATCCTGAAATGCTATGCCCGAATTGTAGTTCTGACATGCTGAAATTCTATGCTGATGGGACATTCATCTGTGTTATATGCGGATACACAAACAGAAGGCAGCAAGAATTTTAATAATCATCATCAAGAAATTCTGGCTTTATTTCTATATCCCTATAATGATTGTAATGTTCAAAACAGACCTTTCTTCCTCCCCATACCTTAACAGCTTTTCTTGTGCAGCCAGGCTCCTCGCACTGTATGAAATCCTCCTGCTGGCTTGATATGTCAATAGCTTTTATTGAGCCTATATCCAGATCAAAATAATGCATAATAAAATCCCTTATCTCGCTACCATTAAGCTCATTATAAGAATATATTGATATCATTGCTTCTTTGTTGGTCGGAAAAGTATGCAGAACAATATGGGACGAGCCAGTAATCATAAATGCTGTAACCCCTTCTATGTCCTGCCTTCTGTTTATAACAACAGGGCCATGCAATATCCTTGAATCGGTTATGCTGGCCATCCTCCTTAAAAACCAGTCTAAAGCATAATCGTCCTTGAATCTTGCGGATTCAGCGTTCCAGGCATCAAATCTTGTGTGGTATTTCATTATCATACTGCTAACTATGTTAATATAATCTAAACCCCCATATAGATTGGTATAATGTTTTGAGAATATATAAATTTTTTTGAAAAAAACAATAATTATTTATTAAAAACAATTTTTTAGGAATATATGAAACTTCCTTTTGAAAATATAAAGAGAGAATTAATTATTAAGAAAGAGTCAGAAACAGACTATAGTTTTGGGCTTAAGCCTGAAGAAAGGCTTTCAAAGGACATTATAGATTATGGGGTTATAAATATTGACAAGCCTTCCGGGCCGACATCCCACCAGGTTTCTGAATATCTTCAAAGGATTCTTGATATAAAAAAGGCAGGCCACTCAGGAACCTTAGACCCTAAAGTTACAGGGGTTCTGCCTATAGCTTTAGGAAGGGCAACGAGAGTTGTTGAGTATTTATTAAAGGCGGGAAAAGAATACATAGCAGTAATGCACCTTCATAAGGAAGCCGATGAAAAAGAGATTAAAAAAATATTTAAGGAGCTTGAAGGAAAGATAACACAGCTTCCGCCTGTAAAAAGCTCTGTCAAAAGGCAAGAGAGAAAAAGAACTATATATTATACAGAAATACTTGAGATAGACAAACAGGACATTCTGTTTAAAATAGGCTGCGAGGCCGGGACCTATATCAGAAAATATATACATGATTTCGGGCAAAAAATAGGGACGGGTGCACATATGGCAGAGCTAAGAAGGACAAAAGCAGGGCCTTTTGATGAATCAGACTTATTCACGCTTCAGGATGTTGCTGATGCAATGCATTACTATAAAAAAGGGGATGATACTTTTATAAGAAAGGTTATACAGCCTGTTGAAAATGCAGTAAGGCACCTTCCGAAAATATCTGTTCTTGACAGTGCGGTAAACAGCATATGCCACGGGGTTGACTTAAAAGCTCCTGGGATAAGCATGCTCGAAACAGGAATAAAAATAGATGATGATGTTGCTTTATTCACTTTAAAAAATGAGCTTATTGCAATAGGAAAAGCCTGCTTTGATTCTGAAACAATAAAAAAGCTAGAAAAGGGCGTAGTAATAAATGTCAAAAAAGTTTTTATGGAGCCGGGAATCTACCCTAAAACTAGTCAACAGTAAAAAGCCTTGAGTCTTTAACCTTAAAAAATCCTGCTCTTGCTCCCGCATCCAGCCACCCATGCGCATAATTCAGGCAGGCAAAGGCATTTACATAATTGCCGTCTTTTTTGAAATAAGAAGCATCATCATAATATCTCTGAGCCATATCAAGAAAATCCTCTGCTCTCTCAATTTCTTTTTTGTTAAGGGCCTTTTTTGCCTTTTCAAGAGCCTCTCCTGTTATCTTAAAATACATTTCAAGCCTGGCATCGCATATGAAATTAGCTTTTTTTGGCATAAGTATAAATGAAAAGAATAATTATATAAATGTATTGGAATTTAGAATACAAGATGAAAAAGCTTAAAGTTGGAGGGCAGGCTGTAATCAACGGGGTTATGATGCGCTCCCCAAATTACTACAGCATCTCAATAAGAAAAAAGAAAGGGATAAAAACTATCCATAAGAAACTGCCTAAGCCAAAAAAGATATTCAAGGTTCCTTTTATAAGAGGAGTTTATAACCTTGTAGATATGCTTAAGATAGGCATGAAAGCCTTGAACTATTCTGCTGAAGAGGCTGCTGAAAAAGAGGACGATATAAAGGCCTACCATCTTGTCCTTATTACAATATTCACATTTATTTTTGCTATGGGCATATTCAAATATCTGCCTTTGCTTATAGCAAGGATTTTTGAAAAGTCTTTTATCATTGTTGAGCAGAATTATATAATATTCAATATAATAGACGGTATGAGCAAGATTGTCATATTTATACTCTACATTCTGCTGATATCGCTCATGAAAGACATAAAGGATGTTTTTAGATATCATGGAGCTGAGCATAAAGTCATAAACTGCTATGAAGCGAAAAAAGAGCTTACAGCAAGCAACTGCAAAAAATTCTCAAGGTTCAACTTAAGATGCGGCACCTCTTTTATTGTGATTGTGCTGATAGTGAGCATATTTGTCTATGTTTTCATCCCTAAAGATTACTCATTTCTGGCAAAATTAGGTTTGAGGCTATTATTACTTCCAGTAATAGCTTCTGTATCTTATGAGATATTAAAACTATTAGATAAATTTAAGTGCAGCAGGTTTGCAAAATTTCTTTCCTTGCCGGGTTTGCTTATTCAAAGGCTGACATGTTATGAGCCAAAAAACAAACAAATAGAGGTTGCCATAGAATCCCTGAAAAAAGTTCTAAAGCTTGAGAAGTCATAACTTTAGAAGCTTGTTAAATTGTTCCTTGGTTATCAATTTTTCGAACTGCTTGCTCTCAATCTTTTCTTTGAGATTATCAAAAGACAACTTTTTTGAAAAAGTTTTGAACTCTGATGTGACTTTTGAAAGGTCCCTAACACATGTTATAAAATCTTTTTTAAACTCTTTGAAATCATTTTCTATCAATTCCAATTGATAGTTAAATTCATCTATATTCTTCTGCCAGGTGAAATTTCTTTTGAAAATCTCTACTTCTATTTCCTCTGATTTTTTCTGTATCTCCAAAACCCTCCTTTTTACAGAATTTACCTGAGATGAAGCTTCCTGCATTATGTCTTGCGGTATTTCAGCAGCCATAAACTAAAAATTATTATAGAAGTATATAAATCTTATCCAAAAAACTCATTCAAGCCTTTTTGCACTTTAGCTATTCTTATATTCTCTCTCTTTTTTACGTCTTTTTCACTTAATAAAGGATAGCCGTATTCGCCGTCATACCCCGGCTCGATCTTAATCTGTGATTTCCTGTTTTTAAGGATCGCCTCTGCTGTATTCTCATTTGTATATTTCAAAAGCTCATCTCTTTTCGCGTTGAGAAGGACATTGAACTCATTATTTAAATTAAGAACAAGGTTATTGTATTCTTTCCAAACCTTTTGAGTTGCTATTCCGCTGCCCAATAATTTTGCAAGAACCTCTGAGAGAGGTATTATTTTTCTGAAAGGGACAGCATTCTCGGGCTTGAATCCCTCCGGCCTGTCTGCCAATTCTTCAACCCTATGAAGAACCCCTATCGTAAGCTTTCTTCCGCAGACAGGGCATACATCCCTATGCTCTAAAGACTGCTTTGGAGAGAAAGATATATTGCAGTTTCTGTGGCCGTCAAGATGGTACTTCCCATATCCCGGATCAACCTCTATAGTTTCCTTAAAGCCCTGTCTTGTCCTTATTGTTTTTATGATGGTATCATAACTAAGCTTTGAAATGTCAAAAATATTGCATTCCCTTCCTATTCGCCAAGGCCAAAAGCTGTGCAGATCAGAATTTGATATTAATGTATATTTGTCAAGAGAAGAAAGCCTCCAGTTCATTTCAGGATCAGAGCTAAGGCCTGTTTCCAAAGCATATATGTGCTTTGTCTGGTCCTTAAAGCAGTCCTCTATCTTATCAAACCCAGATTCAGATCCGAAAAGGCTAAACCATGGTGTCCATATATGCGCAGGTATTATCTCTATATCATTAGAGATGGACTTCATCATCTCGACAAATTGCGGACATGGTATATTGAAAATGGGCCTTCCGTCATAATCAACCCTGCCGTTTCTTGCAAGAACTTCATTTATCTGTTCAACAATATCAAAGCTTGGGGCAAGCAAAATAAGATGGACTCTTCTTCCTTTGCCATCTTGTGAGTACATCAAAGAGATTTCTCCCTGTAAAACAAAATCAAATCCTGTTTCTGTCTTGAAGATTCCAGAGCCGTCATCTTTAAGGTTTTTCTTAAGCTCATTGATCCATTCAGGATGGGTAAAGTCACCTGTCCCGAGAAGATTGATACCTTTTATTCTTGCATATTTCTCCAGATTTTTCAGATTCAAGTCTTTGCTTGTAGCCCTGCTAAATCTAGAATGTATATGCAAATCCGCAAATATTTTCATAAATGAAAAGAAAATAAGAAATTATAAAAATATTACTATTAAGCAGCTTCCTTTTCTGCTTCTTTTTCAAGCTCCAGAATTTTATCTTTAAGGAAGTCTATTGTCCTTGTATTGTCAATCTGGTTCATAAGCTCTCCACACTCAGGACATTTGAAATTGAAGTCGGTAGCTTTCTCAAAGTCCATCCTTACGCAGGCACTCCTGCACATAAAGAAATGGTTTCCTTGCTCTCTTTTAAGCCTTTCTTTAAGGCTTTCAAGCTTCTTCTTTCTGAGCTTCTCAACCAAATATTTTACCTTGTGAGGATGAAAATCCCAATAACAGATATACCATCCTTTTTCCTTGTCTTTCTTCCTTTTAAAGCTCACAAGATTATTCTCGAGAAGCCTGTAGAGTATATTTCTTGTCTTATGAATTTCCTCATTAACTTCTTCTGATATGACAAATTCAGAAACATTCTTTTTTCCTTTAAGGTATTTTACAATAGGTATGGCTTCCTCTCCCACAACTTCAGTTACAACAGTTTCAATCAATTTTTGTGTTACTCTCATTTTGACCCTCTAATTTTTTTAGTTCTGATCTTAAATCATTCAATCTTGCCTTTTTAGCAGCATTGATCTGGTTTCTTTTTTCATCCCATTCAAGGGTGAGTATTTCTTTTTTTACATCGTTTATTTTTTGCTTTGTATTCCCAGAATCCTCTTCAGGTTTCTCATCACTAACTTTTTCAATATTTTCGACTTTTTCTCCCTCAGATTCAAAAACGATCTCTTCGGGAACATCTTTTTTAATAGTATCAGCAGGTCCCTCATCTTTTTCAATAACTTCTTCAACTGCTTCATCCACTAAATCTTCAGGGGATTCAATAACCTCCTCCTGCTTTAAATCGCTTACGCTTTCATTTATATTAGAATCTGTTTCCTCTTTTTTTAGAGTCTTATCTTTATTTTCTTCGTTTTCCATTTTCCCCGACGAGCCTTTAATCTTCAAGGCAATTGACTTGATAACCTTGAGAAAGTCTCAAAAACCTTAGAGTATCAATTCTGTTAAAAGATATTTATAAACTTTTCTATTTTAAAAACATAATATTTATATACTAGTTAACAACTTAGTATATTAATATAGATTTATATGATAATGGTGATATAATGGTCAACAAATTTGAAGAATTAGTAAATACCTTGAAGAATTCTGGCATAGCAGCCAGCAATAATGATGCTATAAGAATGGCAAAAGAGATGATGGATACAGAGGTAAAAGTTAGGGACGACTTTCAGAGACGATCAGAGTTTATAACAAATAATAGCATGAAAAAGGAGAAAATTGGAATAAGCAATGATATGAATGAATGCAGAATTGACATGTCTGGCCAGATAAAGAAAGAGATGGTTGAAAGAGCCAATAATAAAGAATCTATAGTAATAAGGAGCGAATATGAGGTTCCTAAAAAAGCAAGCGAAAATGAAACAACCCTAAGGGATGTTATGGAAGAGAAATCGGAAGCGGTCTTTAAAGAAAAAGAAGATAAAGAAGATATAAGTGTAAAGGAAATGAGCGATGCTGATTCAGCTGAAGCTAATGTTAATTTAAGCAATATGTTTGACTTTACAAAAAGACCGAGTGATTAGGCATGGATGTTGAGAAGATACAAAAGCTAAACAACCTCATAAAAGAATGTAAGGAATTCAATTTAACGCAGAATCCTTCTGAAATTATTGAACTAGAAAAATCTCCTGAAATGAGCGATAATGAAAGGCTTCTTAGAAAACTGCAATTTAGCATAAAAAACAACAATGATGAAATTGAATCTTTGAAAAAATCAATTAATCTATTGAGAGAAGAGATAAAGGATTTAAAAGCGAGGCGCAAAGAAGAAATCCAAGCGGAATTCACATCAAATCAAGAAAAGAGCCAGGCAACTCTGAAAGCTTCTGAAGAGAAACAGGAAAAATTTATTTCAAACAAGAATATAGATAGAAACAATGTTGCTCCTGCTGATGTTTCAATAGAGAACATATTCTACTATGGGCAAAAATAGATCAAGTATCTTATTCTATAAAATTACTTTGATTATAGCAATATTTATAAAATATTGCCATTATTAAGAAACTATGGCTGAAGAATCTGTTATTGTATTCTGCGCGCACTCCGACGACCAGATATTGGGGGTAGGAGGCACAATGGCAAAATACGCAAAGCAAGGCAAAAAAATAACTACTGTTATATTCTCTTACGGGGAAATGGCTTCTCCTATATTAAAAGAAAAGCATATCATAGGAAGAAGGGTCAAAGAATCTCAAAGGGCTGATAAAATAATAGGTGGCTCTGGAGTAATATTTTTTGGGCTTAAAGACGGAAAAGTCGGGCAGGAAATTTATGAAAAAGATGTTTTAAGCAAGATGATTGAGCTTGTAAAAAATCTAAAACCTAAAAAGGTTTTTACCCACAATGTTGATGACCCGCATCCAGATCATAGAGCTATAAGGAAAGCTGTTGTAGATGTATTGTATGAAACGGATTATAAAGGAGATTTATATGCTTTTCAAGTATACACCACATTCAAGATAAGAAGAAGGAATGTGCCTAGGCTTGTTGTTGACATCTCAGAAACATTCAGCTTAAAGATAAAGGCTCTCAAGATTTTTAAGAGTCAGTTCAATTTTTATGCTTTCATAAACTGGGTTCCGCTTGTTTCAACCTTAGTTAGAGATTTTATAAACGGTATAAACAATAACTGCAAGTTTGCTGAAATCTTCTATAAAGTAAATTTTGGGGAAGAAAAATAATGAAAAAGAAAAACCTTTTGATAGCAACTGACTGCTTTCTTCCTAGATGGGACGGGGTAGCAAGATTCCTTTCTGAAATAATTCCACAGCTATCAAAAGATTATAACATAACCGTGCTTGCTCCGAAATTTGAAGGAGAGATTAGGGGATTTCCAGATGTTAAGATAATAAGATTCAAGCTTGGATTTATAAAAATGGGCGATTATAGGGCAGCTTTTCCTGACAAGCAAATAATAAAAAAAGAAGTGAGTAAAGCAAATATCATATTTACTCAGACTATAGGCCCTATTGGAAAAGCAACAATAGAGGTTGCAAAAAAAAGAAGAAAGCCAATAATAGCTTATATCCATTCGATAGAATGGGAGCTTGTTCCGCATAGCTCTGGTTTTGCCATTTTAAAAAGCGTTCTTAATAAAGTAACATTAATTATAGCCAGAAGGCTCTACAGCAAATGCAGGCTCCTTCTAGTTCCTTCGCTGGAAATATCAGAGTTACTCAGCTGGCAGAGAATAAAAACAGAAAAAAAGATAGTTCCGCTCGGCACCAACACAGAAATTTTTTGCCCTCCTGAAAGCAAAGATAAAGCAAAAAAGCTTCTTAATATAAACCCCAAAAAAACAGTGATAGGCTTTACAGGAAGGCTAGGAAGGGAAAAAGATATTCCAACTTTATATAGGGCTTTTATAAGGCTTGAAAAAAAATTCCCAAACTTGATTTTGCTTGTTATTGGAAAAGGTGTCATAGAAATAAAACTAATGCTTTCCAGAAGAAGCAACATAATTAATGTTGAATACACAAATAACATAAAAAGGTATCTGCAGGCGATGGATATTTATGTTCTGCCAAGCCTTACAGAAACAACATCAATATCGACATTAGAGGCAATGAGCACAGGGCTTCCTGTAGTTGTAACAAGAGTGGGATCTTTGCCCAGCTACATAAGAAACAACTATAATGGATTTTTTTTCCAGAAAAAGCAGCCTTATTTCCTAGAAAAAAAGCTTTCTATTTTGCTGAAAAATCCTGAACTTAGAAAGAAGATGGGAGAGAACGCAAGAAAAACAGTTGTAGAAAATTTTTCATGGAGCAAAACTGTAAAAGATATAAAGGCTGCAATAGAAAGCGTTTTATAATATGGTTAGAAATACTAATTTTAAATCTTTCTAAATCTTCAGAGAAACGAGCTTGCTTATTCCATGTTCATTCATAGATACTCCATAAAGGTTCTCTGCTTCTGATATAATCCCATCATTGTGGCTGATAAGCAGAT
>PXDW01000096.1 GCA_003564925.1 Candidatus Woesearchaeota archaeon
AATAATATAATTCTTATTGAGGATGCTGCCCAGTCATTAGGAGCAATGATTAATGGAAAAATGATAGGCAGCTTTGGTGATTCTGCAATATTCAGCTTCTGCCAGAACAAGATAATTACAACAGGAGAAGGAGGCATGATAGTAACAGACTCGAAAGAAGTTTATGAAAAGGCAAAGCTGCTTAGGTCTCATGGAAGGGTTGAAGAGGAAAATGATTATTTTTCTTCAATAGAGGATAATGATTATATTGAAGCTGGATACAATTTCAGGATGCCAAGCATGAATGCGGCCCTTGGAATCTCCCAGTTTAAAAAAATAGGCAGAATGATTGAAATAAGGAGAAAAATAGCTGAAAGGTTTGATAAGGAACTTTCAAAAATTAAAGAGATAGAAGTTATAAAAAAAATAAACGGACATTTCCAAGTTTATCAAATGTATACTATCAAGCTTCCTAATGAAGAAATTAGAGACAGGCTACAAGAGTATCTTTCAAAAAACAGAATAATGAGCAGGGTTTATTTTAATCCAATACATTTAAAAACTATATATAAAAAAGAATATAAATATAAAGAAGGTAGTCTTCCTAGAACAGAGGCATTGTCAAAAAGAGTTTTAACATTGCCCATACATACATCAATGAAAGAAGAAGAGATTAACTATCTTTTAAAAAAAATAAAAGAATTTTTTTGAAAAAATGAGTGAAATTAATAAATTATTCATTAAAAAAAACAATAGTATAAAAGAAGCTATGGCAATTATTGACAAAGGTGCCATTAGATTTGCTTTAGTTGTTGATGATAATGAAAAAATTTACGGTGTTGTTACAGACGGAGATATCAGAAGAGGTATATTAAGAGGAACAGGAATAAATGAGAGCATTATGAATGTGGTAAATAAAAACTTCATTTATGGTGAAACAGGCATGAGAGAAGAAGAAATATTAGATATTCTAGAAAAAGCTCAGATTGGAACTATCCCTTTAATTGATGAAAATAAAAAAGTGAAAGATGTCCTTATGTTAAAAGGGAAAAAAATTGTTTCATATCCAGGCATAGAATGATTAATAAATACATCATCTCTTATTTATTATGCTTTTTATAACATCCGCTATTCTTTGAGAAGATTTGCCATCAATCTTATAACATTGTTCCTTAACGTATTTATTTCTATTTTTCGCTAGTTGTTTTTTTATCTTTTCATCATAAAGAGCTTTTTTTATAACATTAGTTAAATTTTTTGCCTGCTTTGCTTCCAAAGCTAGTCCTTTTTTTACATAATTCCACATATCAAGATTACATATAAAAGCCATATTTATAAAAGGCTTTTTTAATATAGCTGCTTCAAGTCCTATTGTTGAGTTTGCCATTAAAAGAACATCACATATATACAAAAATGGAAAAATATTTCCTTCTACAACAACAGCGTTTAATTTATACTTTTTTATAATATTTTCATAAAATTCCTTTTTTTCATTTGGGTGAGGCTTTATTAAAAGCTGTGCATCTTTTATCTTACTTACGCTTTCCCCGACAATTTTTGTCAATAACTCCCTATCTCTAATTAAAGGAGCGTCATAGGTGCCAAATAAAATAATCTTATTTTTTGGATTTAATCCAAGCTCCCTACATATCTTATTTTTATCAAATTTTTTATTTGCCAAAAAATCATATCTTAAATCACCTGTAACTTTGACAGAATCTTCAGGATAATGACCATATTTAATCAATGCATTTTTATAATTCTGACCGCGAACAACTGTTTTTGTTGGAATCAAAAATTTATCAGGCTTTATTTCTTTTTGTGAAACTTGATCAAGATCGCGATGAGTGGACAAATCAACAACAACTCCAAATAAGAATATCACAGAAGGTATTTTTCTTTTTATGCATGATGATAACAGGCCAACATCAAAACCTTGCGCTGCTAAGTTAACAACAACTTTAGGATTTATTTCTTCTATAACATTTTCAATAGCTACAAATTCCTCTATATAGCTTTTCATCCTTACATAAAAGAAACAAGACATTTGGGGCTCTACTAATTCCCAAATATTTATTTTTTTAAACTCAAAGATACTTTTGAATTCCTTATTTTTTCTTAATAGATTCCATAATCTCTTAAATCTTTTAGTAATTCTTCTAATTTCCTTGATATCTTTTATTGAAATATAGTTATCTATAAGGATGTGCCTTGAGTCTTCTTGCTCTAATTTTTTCCTAAACATTTTTGTATCTAATAAGATTTCATTAGTAACAGTATCGAGAAAAACCTTATTGTATTTTAGATCCTTTAATTTATCAACCACAGGATTCAGAAATTCCTCTGTTCTGTGGCTATGCTTTGATATAAATAATACATTTTCTTTATATTTTTGTTTCTTATTTCCTGATTTTTTTAAGATAATATTCAACAAAGTCTTTCTCAAAATGGTTCTAATGTAAAAAAACCTTTTAATCAAAAAAATCTTCAGTTTTTTTTCAACAATGTAGGTAAATTTTGAAAAAGACTTTATTTTTTTCTTTTTTATTTTTTTATTATCCGTCAATAAATCAAAAACCTTGTTTTTTATTCTTCCATCATCTATAAAAGTAATTTTATCAGGATTCTCCTTTTCTATCATATTATTTGCAGCCCATAAAGTTCTAATTATATCCCTAAAAGAATCTTGGTAAGCATAGCTAAAGTATAGCCACATCTCCATCCACCACCAAAGAGAAGTTCTTTTGAATTCAAAAACTGTCATAAGATTTTTACTTTTTGAAAACTCTTTCTTGGCCAAAGATTTTAACCACTTGACTCCTATTTTATCTGAATAACCTTCCTCACTTAATGAATTATACTTTAATTTTCTCTTTTCCAACTCATTAGAAACTTCTACATTATATGAGAATATAGTTGTATTTTTATCTATTTCTTTGAGTAAGACAGGAATGTCTTTCTTTTTTGTTATTACAACTAAATTTTTAATCTTTATCCCCCTAAAAATTATTTGTGATTATTTACAATATTTTCTAATAATTTAACAAGCCTTTGAGAAGCTTTTCCATCAATCTCGCCACATTGTTCTTTTACATAAGCATTAAGCCTTTTTTTTATTTTTTTGTTTTCATTAAAAGCTTTCTGAACTGCTTTCCCAACATCATCATTATAATTTATATTTATTGTAACATCGTGTTTTTCAATCCATTTAGTCAAAGAATGATCTCCCATAATATCCAAAGTTATGACAGGCCTTCCAATTATTGCAGCTTCAAAAGCTGCAGTAGAGCCGGAATGTATAAAAACATCTGAGCCATGAATTAACTTATAAAATTCATCCCTTGAAATTTTTCCAGGATAAACCTTGGCATTTTTACATCCAAGGTCTTCAATAATTTTATTATACTTATCAAAATGAATTTCTCTTGGATGCAGCTTTATTATTATTTTTGCACCTTCTATGCTAATAATATCTTTAATTATTTTTTTCATCCTCTCAAGATAAATTTCCTGCTTTAGAAAGCCGTCTTCAATAAAAGGCTCTGTAGCAAGAAAAATTTTTTTTTCTTTTTTCTTTTTTTGGCCAACGTATTTATTTATCTGGTCGAATATTATAGGGCCCACGACCTCAATCTTTTTTTTGTCAACACCCTCTGAAACAAGCAACTTTTTTGAACTATCATTAAAAACAGCTATTTTTGTGATATAATTACATTTGCCATGCCTGACTCCAAGACCATCCTGTATAAACACAGAAGGTATCTTTAGATTATGAGAGGCTGCAATCAAGGCCTTGTCATGTATTCCTCCCAAACCCGTTATTACAACACATTTTATATCTTCTTTTTTTAATAATCTTTTAAATATCTCATAATACAATACAACAAGATAAAGGAATTCTTTTGAAAAATAAAGATTGAATGCGGGCTCAAAATGTATCCATGAACCTTTGCTGAAATTAAAGAGACGCTTTTTTGACTCTTTGCTTATCTTTTTTATTTTTTTATATAACTCATTTGCCTCTTTCTTGGCTTTTTTTTCTATGTTTTTATTGTAATAAGGGTATATTGTATTAAAATTAAAAAGCCTTTTAGATGGTCTTCTTGAAAGGGGCTCTGCAAACAAAACAAAACCATTTAAGTTTTTTTCCTTTCTTATTATATCCAATATGTTTTGTATTTTAAATATCTTATTATCTTCAGATATATGATTAGTATATGATAAAAAAAGAACCTTTTTATTCTTTGTTATTTTTTTATTTTTTTTAAACTTCCTAATCTTACTTTTTTCATTAAAAATAACATATTTTGAAAGCAACTTTGATATTATAAGAAACTTGGTTCTTCCAAATGATGAAAGTTTTTTATTTTCTTTAATGTATGAAGTTAAATTAATTGGTTTAGGTATTATATAATGGCCGAATAACTTAAAATAAAAAAAGGATAACTCAATATTATCTAATTTAAACAATTGGTCAAAGCTTTTTCCATTTATGCATTTTTTTTTAGGCCATTTAGAAATTTCTTTCAGCCAATCATTAATCTTAAATTCAGACTCTTTCATTGTATAGAAAAAAATCTAAGTGCATTTATATTTCTTTCTCTTATTATTAGAGCAATATTTATAAACTAATAAAAAGTCTAATTTTCTATGAACCTAAAAAAACTAGCTCAGAATTATAAAGCTTTAAGGCCTTTTATTAGAAATCTCACAATCAAGAGGATTAAAAACTTATTAACCTATTATTATGAAACAAGAGCAAATAAGGGATTTTCTAGAACTAAGCCAATTTTTATTGATATAGTTCCTACAAAAAGGTGCAACCTAGACTGTATATTCTGCGTTAAATATGAAACAAAAGGCCAGGCAGATATAGACCTTAAAACATTTAAGAATATAGCCAAACAGCTTTTTCCTTATGCATTATTTGTTTACTTTTGCTCAGGAGGAGAGCCATTTTTGAATAAAGATATGAAAGAATTTCTAAGAATCTGTAAAAAGTATAAGATTGCTGTTGGTCTTGTAACAAATGGTTCTTTTCTAACAAAAGAGCTTTGCGAATTTTTGATTAAAAACACTTCGCTTTACAATATATCGATATCATTTGATGGAGCCAAAAAAAAGACTGTTGAGGATATTAGGAAAAATATAAATTATGACAAAGTTGTAGAGGGCATGAAAAACCTGGCTGAAACAAGAAAAAGGCTTAGAAAAAAAACTCCAATATTGACAATAAGGTATTCTGTAATGATGCAGAACATAAAAGAGCTTCCTGAATTAGTTGAAAAGGCAAAAGAGTGGGGGATTGATGAAGTTAGAGTGAATTATTTGTCTGTTGTAAATAAGATGTCTGCAGAGGACTCTCTTTTTGAAAATAAAGTTTTGGCTGAAAAATGGTTCAATGAAGCCAAAAAGAAAGCAAAAAAATACAATGTTAAGTTAATTCTTCCGCCAAAGATTGATAATGTAAAAAGAAATGACCCTTGCTATATGCCATGGCGATTTACAATGATAGATACAGATGGAACAGTAAGATTCTGTTATAGGAGCTGGAGCAACCCTGTTGGAAACATCAAGAATGAAAAGAATTTCTCAAAAATATGGAACAACAAAGATTACAAAGAAGTAAGAAAAACTGTTAATACAAAAAAACCTTATTACAGGTATTGTGATATATGCCCTTATAAAAAAGGCGCGGGATATTACTCAGCGCATACAAACAGGACAAAAAATGATAATTACTATTACAGCTTTGACAAAAAGAAATTTTAAATTTTTTTAATATAATGATTCATATTTTTTAACCATTTCCTTTATTGAAAAATTAGAAGATGATTCTTTGGCTTTTATTCCCACTTTAACTCTTTTATCTTTACTAATAATTAAATTATCCATAATTTTTATCAACTCTTCTTCATTATTTGCTAAAAAGCCAGTTTTATTGTGTTTAATAAAATCAGACATAGGCTTTATATTTGAAGTTATTACAGGTAATCTTGCTGCCATGGCCTCTAAAAATACAATCCCAAACCCTTCATGCTTTGACATCAAAACAAAAATGTCTGCAGTTTTATAATATCTGAATATTTCTGGGTCTGGCTCAAAAATAAAAACTCTTTTCTGTAAATTATGTGATTTTATTATGTCTTTTAGATTTTTCTCTTGAGGGCCTTTCCCCACTATAAAAAGCAGAGAATCCTTATTGTTAAGCCTTGAAAAGGCATTTATAAGCGAAGAATGGTTCTTTTCTTCTACCAAACGGCCTACACTCAAAAAAACAGTTTTTCCACTTATTTTTATTTTTTTGAATTTGTTTTCTGGGAATGGTTTAGCTTTAGATATTTCATCTGTATTGACTGAATTATATATTATTTTTATCTTTTTTTCAGGAACCCTGTAGTTTTTTTTTGTAAATAAAGCAACTTCATCAGAAACACAAACAATTTTATCTGCCTTTTTTAAAACAAAGTTGTACATTCTCTTCCTTAGAAAATTCAATCTTATCGGAGTTGCATTATGCCTTACTGAGATGAACTTTAATTTTGGGTTAGACAGTTTAAGTAAAGAAGCATATATATCGCTTATTTCGAGGCTGCTTTGGATTAAAGAAATTTTTTCCTTTTTTATTATTTGATTTATCTTTCTTGCAATTTTAAGTATTTTATAAAATTTTCTTACAACATCAAAAGAATTTTTTATTCCGCTGTTAAATACTATGGGCTCAACACTTAGCTCATTCCTAAAATTGTCCTTCCCACCGATTCCATTTACGCAAACAACAACAGGAAAATATTTTTTTTTATCAAGCGCGTTTACAAGATTGACCGTGAGGCGCTCTGCTCCAGCCATTACCAGGCTATCAATCAAAAATAATATTTTTTTCATTTTTTATATAATTGAATTATTTTTTTGATATTTTTTTTATTGTCAAATTTTTCTTTAAAAATCTTTCTGCTTTCCTTTCCCATCTTATTCCTTAAAGACTTGTCTGAAACCAATATTTGTAGCTTTTCTGCCATCTCCTCTTCACTATTAACTATAAATCCATTCCTTCTGTTGATAACTGCATCATTATTGCCGCCTACGCTTGTTGCAATAATTGGTTTTCCATAGTATGCTGCCTCTATTAAGATTCTTGACAATGGCTCTGGCCAAAGAGAAGGAAGAACAATGATATCTGATTTTTTGTATATGGATGGAATATAAGAATAGTCAACATTTCCATAAAATTTAACATTTTTATTTGCGATTTTTTCTAAATAGGATTTCTGAGAGCCATCCCCAAATATTAGCAAATTAGCATCTTTGGTTTTGTTAAATGCCTTGATTAAAAGATCAATTCCTTTGATTTTCTCCAAAACCCCAAATGAGGATATTAAAATATTTTTTTCCTTAATCTGAAATTCTCTTTTTGGCTTCTTTATCTCCAACAGATTAGGTATAACTTTGATATTTTCATTTTTTATTTTGTTGCTTAATAAAAGCTCTTTTACATATCCAGAAACGGCAACAAATTTGTCTATATTCTTTAAGTTTCTATTGCTGTTTATATAAGATGAATAAGCAAAAGCCCAGAAAAGCTTATTAAACCTTAAATAGAATGGCATCTTCAATTTTCCAATATATTCTGAGCTGAATATGCAAAAGCAGCACTTGAAAAATCCAGCCCCTTTGCAAACCTCTTTTTCTTTATAGAACATGTTGCTCTTAGGGCAGAAGCTTGTGTAGTTGTTGATTGTTGCTATAGTCCTTTTATTTACCTTAAAATTAGGTATTGATGTTGTGTTAAGAAAATGAATAACATCAAAGTTTTGTTTTTTGTCCAGCTCTGTAATCTCTTTTTTTAGGCTCTTCTGAAAATTTCTTTTTCTTTTAAAATTGCCAAGTATAGACTTTGCATCTCCAGATTTCAGCCTTCTATAGATTTTTATCTTATCTTTTTCTTCAAAATATCTCAAGCCTTCGGACTTAGAAGTCAGCACAGATATGTCTAATGTTTTTGACAGGTTTTTTGCCAGTAAATAAGCAGAGATCTCTCCTCCACCATAAACAATAGGCGGGAAGTATTCAGTAACAAGCAATACTTTAATCGGCATAATTAGAATTAATCAACATCGGTATTTAAAAGTTTTGAATAATAATTAGATAATAAAAGAATAAAGATATTATTTATAATATTTTAAGAATCAATTAAAAAGCTATTTAAAGAAGCAATCATTCTTTTTATATATGAAAGTTGAGTTTATTGAGGCAAGATATAAAGAAAAAGTTGTCTTGCCTAATTGGGTAATAAAAAAGCTGCCGAAAGAGCTTGCTCTTTTTGCAACTGTCCAATTTATTGGATCATTACAAGAAATAAAAAAGCAGCTGGAAGATAACAATATAAAAGTAAAGCTATATAGGCCAAAGCATACAAAATACAAAGGGCAGATTCTTGGATGCTCAATAGAAAAATTTGATTCCAAGAGCTTCCTCTATATAGGGGACGGGCAATTCCATCCTAAAGCTTTATTGCTAAAAAACCCAAAAACCACGGTTTTCTGCTTTAATCCAATTAGAAAAAAATTTTTGATTATAAATGAAAAGGAGATTATACCCTGGCTTAGAAAAAAGAAAGGAGCTCTATTAAAATTTATGGCTTCATTTAACATTGGAGTGCTTATATCATCAAAGAAGGGACAAAACAGGATTGAAGATGCCTTAAGATTAAAAGAAAAGCTTCCTGAGAAAAACCTTTATTTTTTTATTTTTGACACATTGAATTTTGAAGAGCTGGAAAACTTCCCTTTTATAGATTGTTTCATTAACACAGCTTGCCCAAGAATAGCCTACGATGATTATGAAAAGATAAGAAAGCCCATACTTAACCTAGAGGACATAGAATGAAAAAGGTAGAGCTGTTAAGCCCGGCTGGAGACTTTGCTTCGCTAAGGGCTGCTGTTGAAAATGGGGCAGATGCTGTTTATTTTGGAGTTAAGCAGTTAAACATGAGGGCAGCAGCAAAAAACTTTTCTTTGGGTAATATTAAAAAGGTTGTTGATTACTGCCATAATAACAAAATTAAGGCATACCTTACGCTAAACACTATAATCTATGACAATGAAATAAAAACAGCAGAGAAGATTTTAAAAAAAGCAAAAGAGGCAAAGGTTGATGCAATCATAGCCTGGGATATCGCTGTTTTACAGCTTTGCAAAAAATTAAAATTAAACATGCATCTAAGCACACAGGCAAATGTAACAAACTCTCAAGAGATAAAATTCTACAAAAAAATAGGAGTGAAAAGAATTAACCTGGCAAGGGAATTGAATTTGGAGCAGATAAAAAAAATAAAAAAGCAGGGCATAGAGATAGAAGTTTTTGTTCATGGGGCCTTATGCGTGAGCATTAGCGGAAGGTGTCATATCTCTCAAAGTCTATATGGAAAATCAGCAAATAGGGGTGAGTGCCTGCAGCCATGCAGAAGAGAATATTTTATAAGGGACAAAGAGACAGGCTTTGAATTAGAATTAGAGAACAGCTATATTCTAAGCCCAAAGGATTTATGCACTTTGCCTTTTCTGGAAAAGATAATTAAAGCAAATGTTAGTGCTTTAAAGATCGAAGGCAGAAACAGAAGTCCTGAGTATGTTGCAATTACAACTAAAGCCTACAGAGAAGCCATTGACGCTTATTATAATAAAAAATTCTCAAAAACCTTGGCTAATAGATTGCTAAAAGACCTTAAAACAGTCTACAATAGGGGATTTTCAGAAAATTTCTATTTAAAGGTTCCAGATAAGAAGAGTTATACGGATAAGTATGGAAGCAAGGCCACAAAAAAAAAGGAATATCTTGGCTATGTTAAAAACTTCTACAAAAAAATAAGTGTTGCAGAGATAAAGATAGAATCTGGTTCTGTTAAGGTTGGAGATGATTTATTGATTATTGGGAACAAGACCGGAGTAAAGAAAGAGAAGATTGAAAGCATAGAAATAAATCATAAGAAAGTTAAAGAAGCTGGGAAGGGGCAAAGAATTGCAATAAAGGTGAATAGCACTGTAAGAGAAAACGACAAGGTTTATTTATTTAAGAGTTTATGAATCTTCTAAATTATTTTTATAGCTTCTCAAGATAATTAAGCTGCTTAAACTGTTTCAATGCGCATTCCCTGCAATAACAAGTTTGTGGTATTCCTTTGATAGAATATTCTGCAGGCGCATCGCAGATAATGCACTTTTTAGTTTTGCCTTCTTTTTTTGTTTCTTCACTATTAGAGGACATATACCTGTTTTTGTGCATTAATATATATAAATATTTTGGTATTTTTAGATAAAAACAACAAGGAAAGCTTTTTAAATAAAACATATTTCTTAATTGTAATGAGCAAAAAAGAAAAAGAAGAACTGGCCAAGCAGGAAAAAATACAGGAAGAAATAAGAAGAGTTAAGCTTCCAAGAGACAAACAAAGCATCGGCATATTAGATGATAGGTTGGGTGCTTCGAGATGCAGGGTTAGATGCTTAGATGGAAAAACAAGAATTTGCAGAATACCGGGAAGATTAAAGAGAAGATTATGGGTAAGAGCAGGAGATGTTGTTCTAGTAGAGCCCTGGGAATTCGGGGGAGACGACAAAGGCGATATAATATTCAAATACAGAGCCAGCCAGATAGAATGGCTAAAAAGAAAAGGCCACCTCGATA
>PXDW01000042.1 GCA_003564925.1 Candidatus Woesearchaeota archaeon
GAATGGTTTTTTTAGAGCCATGTCTACCGCTATCGTTCTTGCACAATAGAACCTTAAAGTTTGCTCAGAAAGAACATTGTTTTTTTCCTCCATTAATGCAGCTAATCCTTCTTATGTTGGCAAATAATTAGGAGTTCCTATAACTCCAAGAAGAGATATTTTTTGCTTTAATCCGTTGACAGACCTTAAAATATGAGTTTCTATTTCATGAACCTCTAGTCTTTTAATTTCGTCCAAAGAATAATTTCTTCTTTTTATTCTTAATATTTTATTGTTTTCACTTGTATCTGCCTTTGCAACTAGATTATTTGAAACATAGACATCCCAATCATTTAAATCGTATTTTTTAAAGCAAGCTTTAAGTTCTTCTTTTGCCCCTTTAGCAGAAAAAGGCCTCTCATGCTTCTTTGACTTTTTTCTTAAAATTGTTTTTTTTGCTTTATCAACCATTCTTTTCTTGGGCTTTCCATAAAGTCCTGTAAAGAAGAAACCATTTGTTCCTATCTTTGATGTGAATTTAATCTTTTTTATTATGTGGTCCCTAACAGGAAGAAGTATCGGATGCTTTGTTTTTATTGACTCTGCCTTTTTTATAAGCTCTTGAAAATTTATAGACCTGCTGCAATATTTAAATTGAGGATTATAAATATCGCCTTTGTTATATGCTGATATAAATTTTCTTTTTTCAGCATGACTATTTATGGGATTAATATTAGGGTCCCCCAAACATCTTGAGATATTGATAAGCTTATTATTTATTTCTTTGATTGTCATTATTAAAGCTCCTCTATATCTTTCAATATATTGAATAATAATTCTTCTTTGAATGATGGCACAAAAACCTGAAGTCCTATCGGTATTCCATCTATCTTTCCAGCGGATATAACTCCCGCAGATATTTCAGCAAGGTTTGCTGGTATCGTGAATGAATCATATGCATAAATAATTCTTGGATCGGTTATTTTTTCTCCAATTTTGTGCGGCAGAATTGGAGTCGTCGGCAAGATTATTATGTCGACTTTTTTGAAAGCCTTTTCAAACTCTTTTTTTATCAGCTCTTTGACTGCTAAAGCTTTTCTATAATACATTCCGTTGTACTCTGATTTTGATATCTCTTTTCCTCCCAATATTCTCCTTAGAACTTCCTCTCCACAAGTTTCTTCTATTTTTTTTCCGTATTTTTTTCCATCGAACTTCCTTGTTCCTGAAAAAAATTCAACGAAAATAATTGGATAATAAGTCTGAACAGCCAAATCGACATGTTCTAATTTTATATTTTGAATTTTTGTGCTGTATTTTTTAGCTAATTGCTCTGCTTTTTCTTTAACAACAGAATATATTTTTTTGTCTTTGCAAAGATTCTCAAAATCTTTGCTCATCCCTATCTTAAGGCTTTTTGGTTTTTTAAATTTGGTATATTCAACAACAGGCTCATCATAGGTAGTGGGGTCATATTTTGAGATTCCTGCTATAATCTCTAATAATAAGGCAGAGCCATAAACATCTTTTGATATTGGTCCAATCTGGTCAAAACTCATACTTAAATCTATAAGCCCATATCTTGAAACCCTGCCATAACTTGGCTTTATACCGATAACACCGCAGTGAGAAGCAGGATTTCTTATGCTGCCTCCTGTATCTGTTGCTAGAGCTATATCACAAAATCCTGCGGCTACAGCTGCAGCTGAACCGCTTGAAGATCCGCCTGGAACCCTTTCTTCTGCCGCGGGATTTTTTGTCGGATTAAAAAAAGAAGACTCTCCTGAAATACCGCAAGCGAATTCATCCATATTTAGCATGCCAATAATTATTCCATCTTCAGATTTTATTTTTTTGATTACATCTGCATCATAAGTTCCTGTGTGGTTTTCAAGAGTCTTAGAAGCGCATGTTATGGGCATGTCTTTAACAGATATATTTGACTTAACTGCTATTGCAAGCCCAGCCAATTTCCCTGCTGTGCCTTTTTTTATTTTTTTATCGATTTCCTTTGCATCATTTAATGCACTTTTATTTACATAAATAAAAGAATTTATTTTTTTGTCTTCATCTTTAATTTTTTTCAAATAGTTTTTTATATTTTGCTCTGCTGTGAGCTTTCCTGATTTAATCTCTTTAATTTTTTCTTGTATCATTTCAATTTTGCCTTATTTTTAAGTAAATGCCCAATATGCTTTAACCCATACCACCAATCATTAGCTCCTGATTTTTTCATTATTTTAAGAATCTCTTTGGCAGATTTTGTTTTAAGCCCTTTCTCAACATTATCTATCCAATTTTCAGCATCTTTATAGCTCTGTTCAAGATATTCTTTCGCCTGAAATGCGCACTCCAATAAATCCACATCTTTTGCGATTACTGCCTCTTTTGTTTTCTTCTCCTCCATCTCCATAAATAAAGAGTAGAATTCATCTGCTATTTTTTTAGGAAGCCTATCTAATTGCTCTTTAAAGGAATCTTTTTCAGCCTTTTGAAAGTCTATATATCTTGCTCCCACTTTATGCAAATCATTTATCCTTGCTTCAGGAATATCATGGATTAGAACCATGGACATTACTTTCGTAGAATCTGCCCCTTCCAGTTCTGCAATTATCTTTCCCATTATTGCTGCCCTATAAGAATGCTCTGCAACAGATTCGGGATTTTTTATACCGGCAAGCCACCACCCGCTTCTTTTCACTCTTTTTAGCTGGCCAAGCTCCACAAAGAACTTCACTATTTCATTATTATCATAGTTCATTTTTTCACCAACTCTTCTTATCCATTTGTATTTGTCTGTCCTTTACTTTTGGTGCATTTTTAACTGCAATATCCCAGAACTCAGGGCCATATTCACTCTTTTCAGGCTTTCTTGTAAAAATATTTCTTTCCTGACCAAACTCTTTTTTAATATTTGGAACTTTCTCAAGAGCGGAAATAAACTCATCCATTATTTTCTTAGCCTGTTTTATGATTTTTTTATTATCCATTAAAAAAATTAAATCTCAAAGATTATTTAAAGTTTCCTATATAACAAAACAAAACATTTAAATAGGACACTCTATAATAAATTAGTAATATGACTAGTCAGTTTAGAGAGGTGTTATCATTTTTTGACGCCTTGGGAGTTTATGATGTATTGTTACCTTTCTTACTTGTGTTTACTATAGTTTATGCAATACTTGAAAAAACAAAAGTTTTTGGAACTGAAAAAGTAGGAGAAAATCAAATAACAAGAAAAAATCTTAACAGTATGGTTGCTTTTGTTTCTGCCTTTTTAGTTATAGCATCAACAAGACTAGTTGCTTTTATAAATGAAACTGTAGCCCATGTTGTTTTATTGCTAATATTAGGTATATGTTTTCTTATATTGGCAGGATCTTTTCATTCAGGAGACAAAGAATTTTTCCTTGAGAAACCTTGGAGCACAATATTCATGGTAATAATGTTTATAGGTATAATCTTGATTGGTCTTAACGCAGCTAAAACAGAATCAGGTGTTTCCTGGCTCGAATTCGGATGGACATATATGGTACAAAACTGGGACACTACTGCTTTTGGTTCGATTGTATTGTTATTGATTATAATAGGTTTTATGTTTTATATAACTAGTGAGAAAAAAACAAATAATAAGAAGGAGGAATAATGATGGCAAACTTTCAAGATATGATTTTTACGTTGGAAAATATGGGGTTATCTAGTGTTTTGCTTCCATTTTTACTTGTATTTACCATAGTTTTCGCAACACTTAGACAAAGCAAGATATTGGGGGATGAAAAGAAATTCCACCTAATAATAGCCATGGTTATGGCTTTCGCGGTTGTTATACCGCATGTTTTAGGAAGATACCCTCCAGGCAGAGATATAGTTGTAATGATTAACAGCGCATTGCCGCAAGTATCAATAGTTTTAGTTGCGATATTAATGGTGCTTATAATGCTGGGAATGTTCGCTCCCGATATAGACATACTGGGTTCAAACCTGGGTGGATGGGCAGTTATATTATCTATAGGTGCTGTGTTTGTAATATTTGGTAATGCAGCAGGATGGTTCCAGCTTCCTGGATGGCTAAACTTTATGAGGGATACTGCCACCAGATCGCTGATAATCATAATACTTATATTTGGTATTATAATAGCATTCATAACAAGCGAGCCAAGCAAAGGTAAAGATGGTGGATTCGGAAAGGCAATAAGAGAATTGGGTTCAAGTATGAGGAAATCAAAATAATAAAATGGCAACATTTTTTGATATTGCTTTATTAAGCAATTTTTCTATTATTTTTACCTTTTTGATAGTTTTTGCTATAGTATTTGCAATGCTTGAGTTTCTTAAAATATTTGGAGACAACAAGCCGATTCATGCTGTTATTGCTCTGAGTGCAGCAATGGTTATGATTTTTTCAAAAGGCGCTGTTGAAGTAATAAATTTTATGGTTCCTTGGTTTATGATATTAGTAATTGTAGCTACATTTGGAATAATAGGTTACAAACTTTTTGCAGGTCCTGGAGCAGATTTAAGCATACTGCACCAAGGAACAAGCCTAAGAAGCTGGGTTATAGCTATTGTTGCAATAATATTTCTTATTGCATTAGCACAGACTTTTGGCCAGGACATAGGACCATATTTAGGCGAACCAAATGTTACACAAAAAGAAGCATTAGATCCTGGGGCAGTACCGAGTACTGCAACAGAAAGCTTTGCAGAAAACCTTACCGCCACATTGTTCCATCCCAGAGTGCTTGCTTTAGTAGTTATTATATTGATAGCTACTTTTGCTATAGTTTTTTTAGCCCAGAAACCCATATAAATAATATCTTTTCAATATTTATAAGCATTAACTCATATTAGATTAAAATTAGAGTAAACCTATTTCTTTGATTTTTCTTTCTTGAACCTTTCAGAAATAATAGAAAGCTCTTTTACATTATCAGCAAACTGTGGAAGAACTTTCTGAAAAACCTTTTCAAGAGCTTTTATTTCAGTTCCTACGTCTAATATATGTTTATCATACTCTCCAACTTTTCCAATTATTGCTTTATGAAGCTGATCAAATCTATCTTTTAAATCATCTATCTTCTGCTCAACTTTGGCAACTCTTGCTTCTGTCCTGTTTTTCCAATCTATGACTTTATTGATATCCTTCATTAATTCTTCCCATTTCTCATCTATTATAGACTCAACTAATTCTTCAGTGCCTATACCAGGATCTTGATACATATTCTGTGTTTCCTGAAAATTCTGAGGATATTGGGAAGCATCATCATATTGCTGAGAAGAAGATAAATCCATAACAGGTGGCATCTTTTTTTCAGGCTCTTGTTGTTGTCCCCCTAAATTTTGAGAAGGTATAGGCTCAACAGCCCCTTTCATGTCTGCCTGATTAAATGCATCAAATATCTGTGTAGAATTATATCCTTGCCTTTGTAATGTTTGAGATATCTGATTATTAGACATGCCTTGAGAACGCATCTCAATTACTTGGTTGACAGGAGTGTCATTTGGATTCTGCATCTTTTAAGAGATTTAAATATTTATGCTTTAAATAAGTTTCTATTTATTCTCCTCTATAAGTTTCCTTGCTTCTTCAAATGTAATAAACCTCAAAGGATCCCATATGTTCAAATACCTGTCTAAAACTTGAACATCTTCTTTTTTTACTACGTTTTTAACCTGTTCAAATAAAAAGCTTATTTTTTCATTTATATTTGATATTTCTTTTTTTATCTCTGAAAACTCTGAATCTATTATTTTTATCCTGGTATTTATTTTTTTTACATCATCAAGCATATTCTGGTCTGTTATCTGTGTCTTTTTTCTTAGATTAGAATATCTTTCTTCCAGTATCCTTATTGTCCTTATTAATACGTTAATCTGTTCGTTAAAAGAAGATAAAGCTGAATCATAAGGTGACTTTTTTGGCTTAATTGTTTGTTTTTCAGAATCTGTTGGGCGACCAAAGATAGGCGCTTTTTTTTCATCTTTTTTATTTTCTTCAGGCATTTTATTTTTTATATTTGTTTTTTTTTTCTTCTAAAAAAAATAAATAAATTCGCAAATTATATAAACTTATCATAATTAAAATTAATGAGTATAAAAATTTATTCAATTTAAAATGTTATTTGAAAAAAAAGGTAAGTCTTGTTCCTACGACATTGAATTAGAGGGAGAGGATAGAGTACTTAAAATAAACTGCAATGAATGCACAAAAGTTCCTTCTATTGAAGATGATCCAATATGTATGGCAAGAACTGTTGAAAAGCTGGCAGAATCTGGGCATGTAACAAAAATAGTTTTCTCTCAAAAAAGAGATTATGAATATGAGTACGATCAGACCCAGCTTCTGCTTGAAATTGCAAAACTATATAATAGGCTTTTGAAAGAAAAAGAAGTATTTAGCTATAATAAGCTAAAATTTCAGGGGTGTGAAAAATGCATTAATGAGTGGTATAATGACCTTCAAGAGATCATATTTGATGCCCTAAAAAAAGACCCAATAGGCGCTTATGTTGAGCTTAAAAGGTTGATAAGAAAAGAAAAAATTATACAAGAAAAAACAATAGATAATAGATGTAACAAATGCCAAGAGCAATATATTGGGTTGCTTAAATATATTGAAGAGTTGCTTGAACAGACAAAACTTATAATGGTGGCTAAACCCTATATTGCTGGATATAAATTAGGAGATAGGATTGTATACTCAAGAATATTTAGTCCTGTGATAAAGCCGGATTTTATGTATGCAAAACTAATGGCTGCATATCCTAAAGAAGGCGAAGAAATCGATAATTATAATATAAATGATGATATTGAGATAACAATATTTAGAATACCAGATTCTATTGAATTGATGTACCATGTTATGCCCCCTGAATTCAAGCTTTCTGAGCAGAAATATGAGATATTAGATACTGCTAGAAAAATAATGGCTGAGCATAAGCCAAAAAAATCTGAATTTGTTGATCCACAAAGGATGAGAGAAGTTTTTTTTAATGTGGGAAAAGACTTAATAGACGAACTTTCAAACTACAGGAATATAAAATTAAAAGAAAATGAATTAGTTCAGCTTACCCATATTCTTGTAAGGTATACTGTTGGTTTTGGTCTTATTGAGGTGCTTCTTCAGGATGAAGCAATACAAGACATATCTATTAACAGCCCTCCTGGAAAAACACCTATGTTTGTAGTTCATGGTGGATATAATGAATGCACTACTAATGTAATACCTACAAGAACTGAAACAGAATCTTGGGCTTCTAAATTAAGGCTTATATCTGGGAGGCCTTTAGATGAGGCAAATCCCATTTTAGATACCGAATTAGAGCTTCCTGGAGCTAGCACCAGGGTCTCGGCTGTAACAGCACCTTTAAACCCTACGGGTTTAGCTTTTTCTTTCAGGAGACACAGAGATAGACCATGGACTCTTGCGTTGTTTATAAAATATAAGATGATTACTCCGCTTGCGGCTGGGCTTATAAGCTTTTTAATTGATGGAACAAGAACAATGTTAATTTCTGGAACAAGATCAAGTGGAAAAACATCTTTAATTGGTAGTGTCTTAGTGGAAATAATGAGAAAATACAGAATAATAACAATAGAAGATACTCTAGAGCTTCCAACAAGATCCTTAAGAGACATGCAGTTTAACATACAATCATTAAAAGTAGCAGGAGCTCTTACACACGGCTCTACTGAAGTGAATGCTACTGATGGAATAAGAAGTACATTAAGGTTGGGGGATTCTGCCCTTATAATTGGAGAAGTTAGAAGTGAGGAAGCAAAAGCATTATACGAAGCTATGAGGGTTGGGGCTGCAGCAAATGTTGTTGCCGGAACAATACACGGAGAAAGCCCTTATGGGGTTTTTGATAGAGTAGTAAATGACATAGGAGTTCCTAGAACAAGCTTTAAAGCTACAGATATTATAATAATAGCTAATCCAATAAAAAGTGCTGACGGACTTCATAAAAACAGGAGAGTAACAGAAATAACAGAAGTAAGAAAACATTGGGAAGAAGATCCTCTTTTAGAAGGGGGTTTTGTGGATCTTATGAGATACAACCCAAATACAGATCAATTAGAGCCAACTGATGAATTCATAAATGGAGACAGCGAAGTTTTAAAGGGAATAGCAAGCAATATCCCTGATTTTGCTGGAGATTGGAAAGCCATATGGGATAATGTGCAATTAAGGGCAAAAATAAAAGAAACTATAGTTGAATATTCCAAAAAAGAAAAAGATGATGAAATGTTGGAAGCTGAATTTGTAGTTAGGTGCAATGACTCATTTCACTTGATATGTGATAAAATAAAAGATGAAACAGGAAAACTTGATAATAAAAAAATTTTCTTTGAATGGGAAGACTGGTTGAAAAAAGAGATTAAAAAAAGAAAATTAGAGAAAGAATAAAATGCCCCAAGAAAAAAGAGAGGTGGATGACCTAATAAAGAGGTACTCTGATAAATTAAGAAAAGAGCTTGGAAGCGAGGATAATTCAGAGCCCATAAGCTCAAGAGAATATAAAGAGTTCAAGGAAACCTATCTGCCAAAGCCTATGACTTTTTACGAGAAAGCTTGCAATTTCTCTGAAAAGATTATAAAAATAAAGCCTGACAAAAAAAAAGAAAAAGAATTGCAGGAAAATATAGATGTAGCCCATCTTAATATAACTCCGGGCAGTTCAGTGGCATTTTCATTTGTTTTTCCAATCATTCTTGTCATCGTTGGAATATTTTTAACCATAGTTGGTTCCTTTTTTTTCCAAACAGAAGTTCCTATATTCTTCATATTGGTTTTTATAATGGCTGGATTAGTCTTAATGTTCCCTCTGCAAAAAATGCCTGAATTTCTTGCGAACTCTTGGAGGCTAAAAGCTAGCAACCAAATGGTCATATGTGTTTTCTATATTGTTACATATATGAGGCATACATCAAACTTGGAATTAGCTATAAATTTTGCTGCGGAACACTTATCCCCCCCTCTTTCTCTTGACCTAAAAAAGATTATGTGGAATGTCGAAACATCAAAGTATGAGTCAATAAAAGAATCTATTGATCACTACCTTGAAACATGGAGAAAGTGGAATATGGAATTTATTGAGTCTATGCATTTAATAGAAGGTTCTTTATATGAAGGCTCTGAAGAAAGAAGACTAAATTCTTTAGATAAAGCCTTGTCTACAATCTTGGATGAAACATATGAAAAAATGCTTCATTATGCACATAACTTAAAAAGTCCAATAACAGTTCTTCATATGATAGGAATAATAATGCCAATTCTGGGATTAGTTATTTTACCATTATTAATAAATTTCACAGAGGGGATAATGTGGTACCATATTTCAATGCTTTATAATGTTATACTTCCAATAATAGTGTTTTATATGGGTAAAGTCATTTTATCCCAAAGGCCTACTGGATATGGTAAGGCAGATATTTCTGAGGAAAATCCTGAACTTAAAAAATATAGAAATATAATAGTTGAAATTTCCGGGAAACAAATACAAATTAAACCATTATATGTAGCAATATTTTTAGGTGCGGTTTTGTTTTTAATAGGAATAAGCCCAATTCTTTTGAATTCTTTTTATCCTGGATTCACTGATATTTCATTAGGGGCTTTTGGAAAATTGATGAATTATAAAGAAAGGGGTCCTTATGGGATAGGTGCAACTATTCTTAGCTTGTTCGTTACCTTATCTTTCGGCGTAGGTATAGGCTATTATTATAAATTAAGGTCTAAGAATGTCATAAAGATAAGGGAAAAGGCAAAAAAACTAGAAGAAGAGATTGCTTCAGCTATTTTTCAGCTTGGAAACAGAATTGGGGATGGTTTGCCTGCAGAGGTTGCATTTGGAAAGGTGATGGACTCAACTAAAGGGACTGCAAGTGAGGGCTTTTTTAGTATTGTTAATGAGAATATTCATAGTCTAGGGATGAGTCTTGAGAGAGCATTGTTTGATCCTAAGAGAGGGGCTGTTGTTTTTTATCCGTCTCACTTGATTGCGACATCTATGAAGATTTTAGTTGAGTCGGTTAAGAAGGGATTAAATGTTGCTGCAAGAAGTCTTATGAGTATTAGTGATTATGTGAAAAATATTAGAAAGGTTAATATTCGTCTTAATGATTTGTTAGCCGACATTATTAGTGACATGAAAAGTAA
>PXDW01000081.1 GCA_003564925.1 Candidatus Woesearchaeota archaeon
AAATCAGTTAAATATAAATATTTGTTATACATTTTACATACTAACAGGTAAAACCAGGCAGACAGTGTACTGTATGGTGCACGCTAAACAGTTCTGTTTTGAACATACCAATTCAAAGGTTTTTTGGGACGGTATTTCAGTAGCTGAAATATATCTTCCACACTTCGGACAGCTTGTCAAACAACACATTTTATTTGGTTTATATGGCAATTTTATTTTAGTAGGTCCCAACTAATACCTCTTCTATTATGTTTATTTTTTCTTCGTTTGTCATTTTTCTGATTTGACTTCCTTTTATCCGATAATCTCTTCTAGAATCTAAATAATGTTTGATTCTAATTTTAATGTGTCTTTTCGGAACTTTAGGTGATTGACAACATTGATGGCAAAACTTTAATGGGTTGCTGGGACAGCCATTACAACTTCTCATTGAACACACCAATTCATACATATCTAAAGAGGGGTGTACGTCAGACATTGAAATATACCTTCCACATTGTGGACAACTTGTCAAACAACAGATTTTATCTGGTTTATATGGTAATTTCACTATAGGAAATCTCCAGAACTGAGTTTTTTTGTAATTTCATCACCTGTCAAATCACCAGCTTCTTTAGGTTCAAAATATGGATAGCGTTGCCTTACGTTTCTACTTACCATTTTAGACGTTTTTCCATCAATACCCAAAATACCGATTGAATCTCTCAAGAATTCAGCAAAATCCAAACTACTGATAGTTTTTTCTCTTTCCTCAAACTCAGCCATGTTTATTATCCTCTATAACTTCATTCAGAATTTCCATTGGACAAAAACCATGAAATACGCCAGTGTTAGCCAAAAAATTGATTGAAATATTTTCTAATTCTGTAATGATATTATTCAGGTGAATTGAAACATCTTGAGTTATATCACCCTCTCTAAAATACTCTTTAACAACATGATGGGCTAAAGCTCTCAAATGTTTTTTACCTTCCTCTATATCTCCAAAATACTCCTTAAAAGTTTTATCTTTCATTTTCATCTCTTATTAATAGTAAGTATACCCATAAGCTTCAATCAAAGCTTTAAACCTTTCTCTATCCAAACCATGGTCTTCTAGTATGACATCCAATAACATCCCCCTTGTATCAAAAATGTAAACTATTAATGATGTGCCCATATAGCCAAAACAACATATATGAAAAATAACACAGATACAATGTTTCCTTCAAGATAGACACCTAGTAGAAGGAGCAAACTATACACGACCTTTCTTAAAAAGGGGGACGCCCCCTACCTAATATAGCATAATATCGTCATTTTCATAGAAAAACTTTAGTCTTAAATGCAATTAAACGCATTAAAAGGTAAAAAAAAGTATATGTTCAGCATCATTTTAATAATGCCCTGTGTTCGATTTCATGTCTAATATATGGCTTCTTAAAGTCAGTAGAAATTCAGTAGGAAGTCATCTCTAAAGCCATAGGAAGTCCCCTCTAAACCCAGTAGAAAGTCAGTAGAAAGTCAGTAGAAAGTCCCCCATGCGTGTTCGCTTAGTGGGGACGCCATCACCTCTTACCAAAATTTTGGCACAGGTTTTGCATGGGGACAGTTTACCCAATAATTTCATATACTTATCTATCTATGCAATCTTCATGCCAATTTTCTAGTCGTCCCCCCTGCAAAATTTAGGCCAATGTCCGGGAAATTTCAAAATTTAAATTTGAAAATATGGGGGGACCGCGGTCCCCCCCCCCTAATTTATCTGCGAGCTGGGTCCCCATTATTCAAAAGAAAGATGGTCTTTAAATACGTCCCAAAGACACCCCCGGCGAGTTTTTTATAGTGGGGTTTTATCCCCACTTGAAGCAATTCCACCCCTCGCTGTAATAGCTGGGATAACTTCTAATCGGTGACCTTTCACGATGGAAAACAGTTACAAGCTCAAACTCGATTCCTGCTTTTTCCAAAGCTTTTGAAAGCTTGTGAGCGTCACTATTCTCTTCCAAGTATACCGTTGCTCCCTTGGTGTATGAAAAAATTGAAATATCGTCTTCGATTCCCAAGTCTTTCAGGAGCTGTCTTTTGACTGCTACCCAACCATGCCCCGGATCTTGGTAGAATTTAATTTTTAATTTTTTTGTCATTTTCTCGCCCTCGTTTTTTTCTAGCGACCTTCCCCCCTGCTATATATAATATTGGCTGTTTTCTGGTAAAACTTAAGTGAAATCGACAAAAAAATAAAAAATATTTTGTAGTGTTTTTAGATAGTTATCCCCTAGTTATAGTTGTCTTCATATTCCACTAGTTCAAATGGTATTAAAACATTCTCGATTCCTATGTCTTTAAAATGATTTGAGTCAATTCTTTTTCCCCTGATGGGGTTAGAGCCTATCAGTTCTAATAGTTCAGCGCTCTTGTCTGTGAAATAAAAATCAATGGGGACCGTATACACTCTGAACAGATACCCTTGTATGGGTTTACCAAGCTTCACTAGAAACTCATTCAGAAGCTGTCTTTTAGTTGTAACAGGTGTGTTATTATTATCAGCAAGATTTTCACTGTTATAAATCTCTTCAAGGTTTTCTGGTAGAATTCTGATTTGGATAATTCGGTCACCCTCTTCGAATGAAGTTTTTCCTATACTTCCTTTCAATATTTCATGGTAAGAACAAAACACCATCTGAGTTACTTCACATCTTATGATCTCTTTTGAGTTAATAAATTTTTTAACGTCTATCATAATCTCAACCAAAAAACAGGGGGGACGCGTCCCCCCTGTGACAACTTAGGCAGGTTTTTCTACACTTACAAGTTTCGGGCGTTTGAAAAAACCAAAAGTCTCGTCTTTATCGCTTGGTGTAACATCTGCTGCTATTGCGATAATGGTTCCATTGCTCTGCTCTTGAGCTAAGTCATAATCTTCGACTAGAGCCTTTGGAGCGGTTCCCCACACACTGAAACCATTTGAATCACGAATAACAATCTTGCAAACATCTCTTTTAGAATAGAAGCAAAATTTATAGCTGTAGCTTCTAATCACACCCTTGACCACGATTTTCCCCTTCGGGCATGGCGTGGCGGGGTTTTTATGCTGGTATATTAGGTCCCTCAGAAAGTTTTGCTGCTTGACCGTCAGATGTCCGTAAGTCAGGTTCTTGTCTACCAAGTCAACGATTAAGTTCTCAACCTTTGAGCGATTTGCACTGTCCTTGTCTACAACCTTGTTATAAATGACTACCGCGTCAACAAGCCCGATTACTCTCAGATACGTTACCACTTGATTTTTATCGTCAATTCTCATTTCACCCTCTTAAGTTTTCAGCTACCTTCCCCCCTGCTATATATAATATCGGCAGGTTTTAGGAAAAACTTAAGCGAAATCGACACGATTTGTTAAGTTTTTCCCTTGTGATTCTTTACACTTACAGAAAAAAACCAAGATAAGTTTTAGCAAAGCCCTCAGCTTCTGTCTGTGAAGTGATATCCCCGGCGATTTTTTTGTAAATCTGGTTTTCAAGTTTATAAACGTTATACACCTGCTTGTGTGTTAACGGATTTTTCTCTTTTGTTACAAAGCACCCGTTTTTAAACGCTGCTACTACTTCACCTGTGTTTACTCTTTTGTTCATCTCGTCCCCCTTGTTTGTGTTTCCCCCCTGCTACATATAATATCGGCGGCTTTTAACCAAAACTTAAGCGAAATCGTATTGAGCGCGTAAGATTTTTATTAATTCTTACACATGGTTATCCTTGCCACTGTCTTCCAGTCTTCAACTGTTGCTCTCAACTGTGTTAATTTTATTGCAGTTCTTACGCTTAGTTCTCTAAGCTTGTTAGCGTTTTCTCTGATAAAGTTTACAACGTCTAGGGCCTCTTCTCTTGAAAAGTTTCCTTGCCTATGTAAAGACTTAATCAGTTCCTGAATTCTGATTAAGCATTCCTTTTGGGTTTTTATGTCTAGAGGCAAATAATGTGTTCTGCTTAGCAGAGCCTTAATGTGGGGGTATAGTTTAGAATTCGGGTTTTTTAACTGTGTTTCAAAGTCTATGTTAGTGATAAAGATCACGGTTCCCTTGAATTCAAATGTTTTCTCTATGTGTTCCTTATCTTTCCCGAATGAATAATCGGAAGACCATCTTAAAATTCGCCGCTTAGTTGAATCACATGCTGCTTTTAGAATATTCAAGCTTCCAAGGTCAGAAAAAATTGTGTCACAATCATCAATGATGCAAACAGATCCGGCGTCTCGTGTTTCGTGGAGAGTGCGATAAAGTCCAGCTGGTGAAGCGATTCCGCTTAAAAACGTATGATATGCAGCATGAGACTCAACCGCTTCTGTCACTACATGAGTTTTTCCAAGACCCGGTGGGCCACTTACAATCAATGCTCTGATTTGACCATGGGCCGCCGCTGTTGCAATCTGGTTTAGCAAAGCAAATCTTTCCTTAATTCGTTTGAAAATAACCGCTGTGCTTTCCTCTTTTTTCGGCGCTGCTTCCGGTTCAAGCGAATAGACACCATGAGCCTTTTTATATTTTTCCATTATTTTAAGTTTATCCTTTGTTTTGATTTTTAATTCACTTGCTATTAAATCAATATCTGGGCGCTTGAAAGGGTTTTCCCCGAATTTTTCCTTTAATGCTGCTTCTAGTTTCTGTTCTACTTTCATTTTATCCCCCCTATAAAATAAAGAATTCACAGATTACTGGAATCACTTCCGGTTTAGGATCTTTTAGTATGTACCCACAATATAAGCCATAAGCAATTAAACCAAACACTAAGATTAGCTGAATTGCTAGGTAAATTATTGTTATTCCAATCACTAAAAATATTAGTAAATTCAATAGTTTCACCGTATCCACCTTAAATAAATGGGGGACTCTTGTGGCAAATACCCAAGCAGTATATGTAATCAGTCCCCCGGAATTACATTTGGGTTTTTATAGGGCCTTGTTGTATCCAATATCATATGAACAAATATAATATCGGCATCACGCCTAATTTTCTTGAGCGTTTTTTACCTTGTTTATGATAAAATATTATCAACCAGTAAATTTACTCTATTTTCAGACTCTTTGATAATTTTAGCAATTATCCTTTTAGCCCGGCGCTTATCCCTTTCAATACATACTAGTATTTTTCTGTTGTTTTTCCATTTTTTGCTATCACGTTTATAACGGTTTATTTCACGATTCAATTCGCTTAACCTTCTGGAATTGAGTTTTGAAACAACCTTTGAAACGCTTTCTAGGGGACGTCCCCCTTTCCTCTTTGTTTGTTTTAGTTGTGCGACACCATCACGATCATAGCGCCATGAGTATATCATATTTTCCCCCTTAAAAAAAATAAATGTTCCCTTGATTAGTATATCGGATGGTTTTCATCAATTCTTAAGATATTTTTTTGTAAAACGAATGTTCATTCTATTAAAAATATTTTTTTGTAGAACGAATGTTCATTCTATCACCTGGTTACCGGGGGCCAGAACGAATGTTCATTCTATTAAAAATATTTTTTTGTAGAACGAATGTTCATTCTATCACCTGGTTACCCGGGGCCAGAACGAATGTTCATTCTATACATAAAAACGGGATGACAAAATTTGTCAATGTAATATGCTGAATTAACTATGAAATTTAACCGTTGATTTTACCTTTTTTGCTTAAGTCCCCGGGACATCTGCCGATATTATATATAGCAGGGGGGACGGTAATTAAATTTTGGGGGTAACCATGAATTATGGAAAGTTAAAAGAAAGCTTGTTATCTTATGGGCGACGGAGCAATTTTGCTTATGTGAGCGATTCATATAGGCCACACCTGAGACAAGATAAAAAGTTTAAACAATGGAAGCGGCTTTTGAATAAAGTCACTATAAAAAGCTTTAGTGACAAAGAGCGCGAAGTATTAGCAAAGATGTTGGATTGTCGCATAGTTCACAGCCAGTGGGCCTGTGGTTTACTGTAAAATTTGGGGGGCCTAAGTCCCCCAAAACACTACGATAAATCGTAAAGATTTTTATCGAAAACACTTAAGTTTTACCTGAATTCTGCCGATATTATATATAGCAGGGGGGAAGGTCGCTAGAAAAAAACGAGGGTAACATGAGAAAATTCGAAGTGGTTAAAAAATTCGAGTATGACAGGAAAGAGTCTTACCATGTCATTTATGAAATTTTGGATAACGAGAGTTTCGTTGTTCTAGAAACCCCATCCGATAAGATATTGCTAGAAAGACTCAGGAGCTTCGGCAGGTGTGAAATCTGTTTTCGATATGTATAGGGGGACTTTATGATAGACTTACTTATAGCAGTGGCAATAGTGACATTATTTGTCTATATTTCAAGGGGGTAAAAATGAGTGGCGTAAAATGCAAAGATAGAGTGAAAGCAGCTTTAGAATCGCGTTTAGATGATTTTAAGGAAATTTTGGAAAGGTCCAGAGATGATGATAACGTCATTAGCGAAGAGGCCAATTCAGAACAATGCGAATATGGTTTAGAGTTAGCTTACGAGCCTAATACCGATTCAGAAGAGCCAGCCCATGTAAGATATCTTATATCAACTGGTGGACCACATGAAGAGTTTAGAATATTCTTTGATTCTGAATTCAAGATTTATTCGGTTGAGTTTGTGTTTTCAGATTGGTATGATGGTGCCTCAGTTTATTATATTATCACAAGATATTCACGTAAACTGAACAAAGACCAGAGAAACCTAGTTAATGAATTCGTATTCTTTGGGGATAATTTTTACCTTGAAGAGTTGATACGAAATTATAGGGGGAATTAAGTCCCCCCCCCTGCGGGGGGATAATTACCTAATATAACTCGGATAAATCGTAAAGAATTTTACCGAAAACACTTAAGTTTTACCTAAATTCTGCCGATATTATATATAGCAGGGGGGAACGGTAGCTAACAACAACGGGGGTAAAAATGGGTACGTATCAGAAAGCAACCAAGGTCGAGATAAAAACCTTTACCGTACCAAGAGAAGTGGTTTTCAGTGATATTGGAAAAGTGGTGTATAGGTATTGTGTCGAGATTTGGCATGATACCAATATCACAAAAAACAAACTATGTCAGACCAGAGAAGAGGCTGAACAGTGGGCCAAGGAAAACGAAACCTGTTGGATACCAGACTATAATGATATAACAATGGGGGGTAAATTCGGCTGCGATTAACAATCAACGGGGGGACGCGTCCCCCCTATAACGAGATTTTAATGAGGGGGTAAATA
This sequence comes from Candidatus Woesearchaeota archaeon, assembly GCA_003564925.1. Classification (GTDB taxonomy): domain Archaea; phylum Nanobdellota; class Nanobdellia; order Woesearchaeales; family PXDW01; genus PXDW01. The sequence continues at coordinate 7,223 of PXDW01000081.1, forward strand.
TGACTATATTTTTATTGCATACTTTTCAATGGGATGATGGCAGTGTTTGGGTGGCTCTAAAGGAAAAAATAGCATTGGTAACAACCAACGCGAAAACGGTTTATGATGCTATTAGCCAGCAAGGAGATGGAACGGTTTTTATTAGTGTATGGGAGAACGATAAATCAATAGGTGAGTATAGACCACATGAATTTAAGGAGAAATTTTTATAAGTCCCCCAAAACACTACGATAAATCGTAAAGATTTTTATCGAAAACACTTAAGTTTTACCAGAAAACAGCCGATATTATATATAGCAGGAGGGAAGGAGGCTAAAAAATAGAGGGTTTAAGATGGCAAAAAAATATTCACTACTAAGACATAAGACATCCGGTGAAAGGGTTGTAAGAATCAATAAGACCAGGGAGCTGGTGAAGGAATTCGAGCAACCAGAAAGATTCAAAGAGCTGGCAAAGAGAGCAAGAAACAATGCCAGACAGAGCCAGAGAAACGAACTCTTAAGGTCGTTTGGCTTGACGAAAACACCATACGGTTGGGAGTAAAAAGCAACATGCAAACAAAGGGGGTGGGGGGAGTCCCCCGCTCTCGATTTTTAAGGGGGTAAAAAATGTTTGATTCAGTACCAAAAAATGATATATTCTTAAATGGTAAATTGGTCGGTGCGATTTATTACAGCGTTGAACATAGGGTTTGGGTAGCTGTACCGTCAGAGAACCAAGACTTGCATGTTCAATTTGCCACAAGAGAAGAGGCAGAATTTGAATTGAAAATTCACTCTTTTTTCTTAGATAATTATAAAGACACCATCGGTGGACTTCCCAAACACTAAGGCGTATTATTAGGGGTTGACCATGACAAATAAAAAGAAAAGCAAGACCCAAAAAATAAAGGAAACTCTCAATTATGAGCTGGGCTTTCTTTATGATTTGCTGCACAGTGAGATAGACAATAACGGAACTGCTTCGCTGATTGCTAAGGAAATCGAGACCAGAGAAAACGAAATACAGCGGCTAGAAAACAGGGGGTAACATGGCAAAGACTTTTGACATAAACAGATTAGATAGAGGGTCGGTTGAAGTGGGTGGAGATAGAACGGAGTATCCAGACTTTACTGATGCATATATAATCAGTGCCCAATGGGACGATGGAACCGAGTTAACACAGGAGGAATTAGACATTTTAGAATTAGAGCATGGCGACGTGGTTAACGAATTGATTTTTGAAAGCACGTTACCTTAAACTAAACTTTTAAACAGGGGTTTACATGAGTGATTTAGAAAACGATATTAAACTAGTCAAAAAATTGCTTCAAGATGATAGCTGGCTTCACAGACTAGGGGCCGTTTGGAGATTATCGAAATTGTTGGACGAAACGGAAGGCTGCACTAGGGTAAATCTGCTGCATCTTTTAGTCGATTTTATAACTGGTGAGGAATGCAACACAACCAGAGCCGTAGCCGCAAGGGGTTTAAACGAACACCTAGAAAATACAGGAGATGTGCTTATAGGTGCCCCGCTTGAGATTTTAGAAAACTACCTTGAGTCAGAACCATCATTGGTAATCAGAGAGTATCTGCACCCATTGATCTTGGCTGGGGTACAACGAAGGGAGAAAGATAATTCATGATAAGCGAATTTTGGTACAGCATATTAGGCGAAATAATAGGCTAATATTGGCACGAAGTTTGCAGAAGCGCTAAAATATTGAAAAAATTCACTAAAATTAGTGAAAAAAAGCGAAAAAATCGCAAAAAAACACTAAAAAACGTGAAAAATGTGTGATCGAGTGAAAATTGGTATAATTCTTGCAAAAGCATGTAAATCATGTAAATGTTGATAGGGGGGACGCGCTAAATTTTGAAATTGAAATTTTGAAAAAAGTGGCCATTCGGGTAAATTTGGCATGATTTTTGAAAATGGTGTTGAGATTTGGGGACGTCCCGGGGTCCCCCCAAAAACCGGTTTTAAGTGGGTGGGCCGCTCAAATGGTCGACCGGGGCGCGATCATCGGCAGAACAGATTTTTCACTGAAAGTCGCAAAAATTTACGATTTTCAGCTAGAAAACGATTTTTGGAAACTTTTCAAAAAAATTGCGCCAGAAAATTTTTTTGGCTGAAAGTCGAGCAAAGGGGACTTTAGGGGACTTTCTCAACTTCTCAAGACTTTCACAATTTTTTGGAAGAATTCATGCAAAAATCGCTGTAACACCGCGTAATTTTTGAAAATTTTCCAAAATATGAGATATTTTTTGGCACAGAACTTGCATATTTTTGAAAATAGCGGAAAACACCGGAAAACTGGAATTTCCGATTTTGAGGCAATTTCCGAAATTTCTCACGAATATCCAATTAGTAGCCAATTTTCCCAAAAATTATCCAATTCTCCGAAATCGGAAAATATGGAAAAATATGGAAAATTGGGAAAAATCGCAATTTTTGCAAAATTTGTTAAAAACCAAAAATGGAGAAAATTATGGAAAACACCGAAAAACTAACAAAAGCCGAAATTGAGTGGGCAAAGGGAAATACAACACCCAATGTTTTGCTTGATGAACATCAATGGAACATTTTATCAAAGATTTCAAGAGGTTTGCAATACTGGGATCATTACGGAGGCCAGAGATGGAGGGATACTTCCTGTTTGAGTTATCTTGATAGGATG
>PXDW01000011.1 GCA_003564925.1 Candidatus Woesearchaeota archaeon
CAAAAAGATATGCTTTTATTAACAAATTTAAGGCAGAATGCAAGAGAAACTTTAACAAGACTAAGCAAGAAAACAAATATACCTATAAGCACAATATATGAGAAATTAAAGCTATATGATGGAGATATAATAAAAAAACATACATCCATAATAGACTTTGCCAGGCTCGGGTATAATGCAAGAGTCAATATTATGCTTAAAGTAGACAAAGAAGAAAGAGATGATATTAGAACACACCTTGCAAACAGAGACTGTATTAATTCAGTCTTCAAGATAAACAATGGCTTCGATTTCCTAATAGAAGGTGTATTTAAAGACATAAGGGATGTAGAGGATTTTTTGGAAAGAATAGAGGACAAGTTTAAGATAAAGAAAAAGGAAATCTTCTATATTGTTGATGAGATAAAGAGAGAAGGGTTTATGGCAGATAGCACAATCATTTAACTATCTAAGATAAAATGAGTCTCGGTCAGAATGGTGGATTATAATAGGTTCTGTATATTCATGCGATCTAAGAATCTGGTCTCTTATTTGTTTTTTAATCTTTTCATCAAGATTTTTTGTTATAGATATATCATCAAGATAATCTTCCAAATTTTTTCCAGAAATAAGATTTTGAATATCTATAATTGAATGGCTTGTCTTTTGATATCCTGGTCTATGATAGATAACTTTATCATAATCATTAAAAACCTTAGCTTTAAAAAGCATTTCCTTATCGTCATTTGCAGAAAAAAGAAAATTCTTTTTACTAGAGCAATAACCATCCATCGCTCTTGAAATTGAAATGGTTAGTTTATATTCTGAAATTTTATTAATTAATAGAACCTCTTTTTTATTTAGAATAATGTAAATATATATAAATTTAATTAAAGCCAATCAAAAGCTTTATAAATAACCAATTTATCCATAAGAATACGAGATAAACCGGTCTTAGGCTTGTTTATACTGGAGAATCAAACTTATTCTCCTACAATTCAACTGGTGATGGAAATCAAAGATTTCTAGCACTTGTTAAAAATTTAAAAAGTAAGTTTTCAAAAGGTGATAAAATGGCTAGAAAATATTCAAGAAAGAAAGGAAAATCCAGAAGCAAAAAGCCGGCAAAAATGGAAGCTCCGAAATGGACTAGATATAAGTCCAAAGAAATTGAGCTTTTGGTTGTGAAGCTCTCAAAAGAAGGTCAGACAGCATCAAAAATTGGCCTTCATCTAAGGGATGTATATGGAATATCAGATGTTAAGGTCATAACTAAAAAATCAATAACGCAGATATTGAAAGAAAACAGCCTTTTACCTCAAATTCCTGAAGACTTGATGGCTTTAATAAAAAAAGCTGTTATTATAAGAAAACATATGGATCAAAACAAGAGAGACATGCCTGCTTTGCGCGGATTACAGCTTACAGAATCAAAGATTAACAATCTAGTAAAGTATTACAAAAAAAGCAAAAGATTGCCTGAAGATTGGAAATATGATCCAAAGAAAGTCAAGCTTTTAGCTGAATAAGATGGACTTTTTCAATAGTGTAGAGCAAGCAGCAGAAATATTCAAAAAGAAAAAAGATGGAACAATAAGGCTGATAAGCCACCTTGATGCTGATGGAATATGTGCTTGCTCCATAATTATAAAAACCCTGAAAAGGCTGAACAAAAAATATTCAGTATCTATTATACACCAATTAAATGAAGATTTTATTAGGGAGCTTTCAAAGGAAGATTATGACATTTACTTCTTTACAGACCTTGGCTCTGGGCAGATTCCGCTTATAAAAAAATACATACAACGAAAAATAGTTTTTATTTTAGATCACCACAAACCTAGTGAGGAAAAATCTGAGAACATAATACAAGTAAATCCAAACTTATTTGGGATTGAAGGATCAAAAGAGATATCTGGGGCCGGTGTTGTTTTCCTTTTTTGTAGGGCATTAGACAAAAAAAACGATGATCTTGCGCATTTGGCAATAATAGGGGCTATAGGAGATGTCCAAGAAGAAAAAGGGTTTTCCGGATTAAACAAAGAAATCTTAGAGATAGCTGTAAAAAATGATAAGATAAAAATTGAAAAAAGCCTTCGCTTGTTTGGTATAACAACGAGGCCAATACACAAAGTTCTTGAATACAGCACAGACCCATATATCCCAAGGATAAGCGGATCTGAAAGCAATGCTATACAATTTTTAAACAATCTAAATATAGACCCAAAGAATGGAAGTAAATGGAAAACTTTCAGAGATTTAACTGAAGAAGAAAAAAAGAAGCTTATATCTGCGATAATACTGGAGAGGATTGAAGAGGAAAATCCTGAAGATGTTTTCGGGAACCTGTACCTTCTTGTTGACGAGGAGGAAGATTCATCTATGGGAGAAGCAAGGGAATTTTCAACTTTGCTTAATGCATGCGGAAGGCTTGACAAGGCTTCATTAGGAATTGGCGTCTGCCTTAATGATGGTGATATGAAAAAGAAAGCTATTAGAAATCTTACAGACTACAAAAAAGAGATAAGCAATTCTATAAGATGGTATGAAGAAAACAAAAAAAGCGAAGATGTAATTGAAAAAGAAAACTACTTGATTATAAATGCAAAAGATAACATTCTTGGAACTGTTATAGGAACTCTTGCTTCGATTTTATCCAAATCTAACGGAATAAAAGAAAAATATATAATGTCTTTGGCAAGAATAGACAATAAGACAACAAAAGTCTCTTTAAGATTTTCAGGCAGCAAAGAAGTTAACCTAAAAGAGATTGTTTCTGAGATAGTTGAAAAAATTGGCGGAGAAGCAGGAGGGCATAAAAACGCTGCCGGAGCACTTATTAGCACTGAAAATGAAGAAAGATTTATAGAAGAAGCAAAAAATAGTTTTGAAAAATTATAGGAAATTTCTTATTTTATCTATATTATCTGCTATCTCATTTCCTTTTTTTGTCAAAGTCAAGAGTTTAAGCCTTCCTTGCTTCTCGAACTTGACAAGATCTGACTTCTGCATCTCCTGAAGTATTTTCACAACGTGGCTGTATGTGCAATCCACAATCTTAGCCAAAGAACTTGCATATATAGGTGTCTTTGTATTTTTTAGTGTTACCAGCATCAATGCCGGCTTTTCTCTGAATATAACTGAAAAGATTTTTTTCTCTTTCTTATCTCTCATTTCTCAACCCCCACATATTATTGAAAATATATATTGCGAAATATATTGTAAAAGTTATAATAGTAAAAAATAGATATTTGTTATTATATATAAAGCTTTTTGTTTTTAAAAAATCAAAAAAGAAAGTCTTAAAAAACTTTCTAAAACGGATGCTCCTACCGGGAATTGAACCCGGGCTATAACCTCCGCAAGGTCATGTCCTATCCATTAGACCATAGGAGCAATTTGTATAAATTGAAGATTATTTAAAAAATTAATCATAAACTTTAAAAAGCTCATATAAATAATATAAGATATGTATAAACAGGTTATCATAATAAGGCAGGATTTAAAAATGCCAAAAGGTAAATTAGCAGTTCAAGTTGCCCATGCTTCTGTGGATGCAGTTATGAGATCTGATGATGATATTATAGATATCTGGAAAAAAGAAGGGCAGAAAAAAACTGTCCTTAAAGTCAATGACAAAAAAGAGCTTTTCAAATACAAAAAGTTAGCGGACAAAGAAGGCTTAATTACAAGCCTGATAAAAGACGCTGGAAAGACATTTTTTAGGATATCAACCATAACCTGCTTAAGTATAGGTCCTGATGAAGAGGAAAAAATAGACAGAATAACAGGAGAGCTAGGATTAGTATAATGGCGAAAGAAGAATATCATTGGGTTGATCAGGCTGCAGAAAGGATAATCAAAGAGAAAGGGGAAAAGAAAAAATATGTTTGTGCTGCAGGCATAACTCCTTCAGGTACGGTGCATATTGGAAATTTTAGGGAGATAATAACTGTAGATTTGGTAAACAGGGGGCTTAAGAACAAAAAAAAAGATGTGCGTTTTATTTATTCCTGGGATAATTATGATGTTTTCAGAAAAGTTCCAAAAAATATGCCCAATCAAGATATGCTAAAAAAACATTTAAGAGAACCTATAGTTGATGTTCCTGACCCTTTTGGAACCGCTGAAAATTATGCAAGGCATAATGAACTAGAAATCGAAAAGAGCATTTCAAAGGTTGGAATTAAACCAAAGTTTCTATACCAAGCAAAAAAATATAGAAAATGTGAATATGCTGAAGGCATAAAAACAGCAATGCAAAAAAAAGAAGAAATAAAAAAAATATTAAACAAATGGAGAAAAGAAAAGCTGGATGATTCCTGGTGGCCCATCACTGGTTTTTGCCATAAATGCAGCAAAGATTCATTAAAATTTAGCAATTATGATGGAGATTATAAAATAGATTATGTGTGTTCGTGTGGTTATAAAAAAAGAGCTGATTTTAGAAAAGATGGTGAGATAAGCCTAAAGTGGAGGATTGATTGGCCGATGAGATGGGCACATGAAAAAGTTGATTTTGAGCCTGGAGGAAAAGACCACTCAACTACAGGCGGTTCTTATACGACAGCAAAAGAAATTGTTAAGCTATATGGTTGGGAAGCTCCTTCTTACCAAATGTATGATTTTGTAAGGATTAAAGGAGCTGGAGGAAAGATATCCTCATCAATTGGAAATATAATTACATTAAATGATTGCCTTGATATTTATGAGCCATGTATAATAAGATACCTATTTGCAGGAACAAGAGCCAACAGAGAATTCGCAATATCATTTGATTTGGATGTGTTAAAAATATATGAAGATTTTGACAGGACAGAAAGGATATATTTTGGAAAGGGACAGATTGAAAATGAGAAAAGAAAAGAAACTGAGAAAAGAAATTATGAATTATCCTCTATAGAAATCCCAAAAAAAATTCCATTACAGCCTTCTTTTAGGCACCTCACCACACTAATACAGATATATGATTTTGATATAGGAAAAGTAATGAAGCAGTTTGAAGCTAAAAGTGATTTTGATAAGAATAGGCTAAAAACAAGAATAAGATGTGCTATAAATTGGCTCAAAAAATACGCTCCTGATGATATAAAGTTTGAGTTGCAGAAAGATGTTTCTGATGAAATTAAAGATAGTCTCTCAGAAAAGCAGAAAAAGGCAATCAGATTATTAAATGAGAAAATAAGAAAAAAGAGATACAATGAAAAAGAAATGGCAGAAGAAATATACTGTGTATGTAAAGAGGTTGAAATTAATACAAAAGAATTTTTTGAAGCTGCTTATTTTATTTTATTAAATAAAAAAAGAGGTCCAAGACTTGCTCCTTTTATAATAACATTGGGCAATAAAGCAACCGATTTATTCTCTAAAATATGAATTTATTTTATTTTCACATAAAAAACAAAAACATTTAAAAAAAGAGGAAAATTAGGCTGTATAATGGAAACAAAAACAACTATAGGGCTGATAGAGGAAGTTACAATATTAACTAATGATGACAAGAAAAAAAAAGTTATGGCAAAGATAGATACTGGAGCAACAAAATCCTCAATAGACATCAACCTGGCTTCAGATTTAAAACTAGGCCCTATCATCAAAACAAAACTGATAAAAAGTGCTCATGGAGTAAGAATAAGGCCAGTACTTATTGTTGAGATAGACTTACATGGAAAAAGAATGAAAGCTGAGTTTACCCTTGCGGACAGAAACCACATGAGCTACAGAATGCTGATAGGCCAGAATATTTTAAAAAATGGGTTTTTAATAGATCCAAACCTGGAAAGAAAAAAATGAAAGCTGCTCTTATAAGTTTAGGAAGTGTAAGCTCAAAATGGACTCTTCAAGCAATGAACAATTTTTTTGAGAGTGTTGATGATTTAGATATAAGAAAGATTGAAATTAACTTCGCTTCAAAGAATCCTACTGTTTTATATGATGGAAAACCAATGCAGGCATATGACTGCATCTATGCAAAAGGCTCTTTCAGGTATGCCCAGCTTTTGAGATCAATAACAACATTCTATAAAGAAGGCAAAACATTTATGCCTATAAAGGCTGAGGCTTTCACTATTGTTCATGACAAGCTTCTTACACAATTAGAGCTTCAGAAGAACGGAATACCTATGCCTAAAACTTATTTAAGCTCTACACCGATGGCAGCAAAAAAAATTCTTGAAAAAATAAATTATCCTATAATCATGAAGTTTCCACAAGGAACCCAAGGTAAAGGAGTTATGTTCGCAGACTCATTTGCAAGCGCTTCTTCGATGCTTGATGCACTTACCGCATTAAAACAGCCTTTTTTGATACAGGAGTATATAGAGACAGATGAAACTGATACAAGGGCATTTGTTATAGGAGATAAAGTTGTTGCCGGGATGAAAAGAAAAGCAATAAATGGAGAAAAAAGAGCAAATATTCATGTTGGAGCAACAGGAGAAAGTTGTGAGCTTGATGCTTATACAAAAAAAATTGCTGTTCAGACCGCCAGAGTATTGGGAGCTGATATCTGTGCAGTAGATATTCTTGAGAGTGTTAAAGGCCCATTAGTAATAGAAGCGAATTTAAGCCCGGGACTGCAGGGAATTACAAAAGTAACAAAAGTAAATATAGCTGAAAAGATCGCTTCTTATCTTGCAAGAAAGACAAAGGAAATGATGGAGAGCCAGAAGGTTTCTGGAGCAAGTGATATACTTAAAGAAATAGGAGTAAAAGAGGAAGGAGCAGCTAAAAAAATAATAACAAATCCTGACTTTAGGGGAAATAGGATTCTTCTACCCGAGATAGCAACCCAAATAACAAAATTTGACGATAAAGACCACTTAGAATTCGAGATTGAAAAAGGAAAAATAAATATTAAAAAAATAGACATAGAGGATATAAAATAATCATTCCCCGTATTTTTTATATATAAAAAAATACATTATAGACAATATAGCTATTCCTAATAAAGGCCAGAATAAGCTCATTTTCTCTGATTCATTAGGCAACCCCGTTACAACAAAGCCGGTTATATCTTCTAATTCTTTATCTTCTACGATATCGTGGGCTTCTTTATATGTATCATTAAAAGAATCTTTGGAGGTAGTAGAGCAGCTCCTTAATTCCACAATATCAGGTTTTTTAATATCGCATTGCTCTGGATCTGTTATATCTTTACAAATAAACTCTTGGATTCCGTCTATACATTCGCTCGCAGGCATACATTCCCATGTCCTGTTTTCACAATTATAAGTATTTGTATAAAAAGTTCCTGTAGAACTTGGTGGTCTTTGAGCTGAACTACGAATTCTATATATGCAATTTTGTGTTTCTAAGGGCTTATCTTCTTTTGTATCACATTCATTCAGATCTATACAAGTTCTTGTCTGAGTATTAGATGACAGGCATGCCCCCCAATCTGTGCATGACCATGATTCTATACATGGCTCAATGATATTTGTATTATTGTTTTCTTGAGTTTTGTTTAATAGAACCGAACATTCTTGCAATTCATTAGGCTTGTCATAAGTTGTTTCGCAGCTGTTTTGGTCTGTGCAGATTCTTGTCTGCTGTCCATCAATACAATCGCTCCAATTAGTGCATTGCCAACTCTCATCGCAAATATATGTGCATTCTTGCACTTCTATTGGCTTATCATAAGTTGTTTCGCAGCTGTTTTGGTCTGTGCAGATTCTTGTCTGGTAACCTTCCTTTGAGCATTCAGACCAGTTGGTGCACATCCATGATTCTAAACAAATATATGTGCATTCTTGCACTTCTATTGGCTTGTCTTCTTCTGTACCGCATTTATGCTTATCAATACAAATTCTTGTTTGAGTTCCATCTTCCTGACAAACTTCCCAATCAGAACATTTCCAATTTTCATAACATCCAAAATCACAATATCTTGTTGTTTCTGGAGTGTTGGATTCTCCAAGGCAATCATTAAGCTTTTCGCATGTTCTGTATTGTGTATTGTTCGAGCAGTAATCAGACCAAGGCCCACAATACCACAATATCTGGCATGATGGCTCAGAATCCTTGAAAGTATAAGTGCAGTTTTTTATCTCTTCAGGTTTATCATAATCTGTTCCACATTCATTTAAATCATTGCAAGTTCTTATTCTTGTGTTGTTTTGATAACATGAACTCCAGGTTGTGCAGTTCCAATCCTCTATGCATTCATAATCTGCAAAAGCATCTAAAGCTAGAATTACAAAAAATAAAAAAATTAGAAAAAACATTAAGCTCCTTATTTTTGAATTCATTTTATCCTAAGCCTTTCTTAAAAATAATAAAAATCAAACTATGTCAAAGTCCCTATACAAGACTCTTCTTAAGTTATCATTGCTTATGACAATTCTCATATAGTGCCTTCCAGGATATGCATCATAAGGAACCATGAACTCTATAAGCCTTGTTCTTTCATGCCCTGGAGCAATATTGAATCTGGCAGTTCTCATCCAGATTCCAAGTGTATCAATAAAGACTGTAATTCTTAAATTATCTATATTAACATTTCCCATATTTTCTGTTGTTACATAAATCTGCTGAATATCTCCTGGCCTGAGGAATTCGTTGAAAGCAGTTCTTGCTAGCAATAAAGACACAAAAGGTTCTTCTTTAACTACTACTTTTACTGTCTTTGATAACGAGCAGGTTCCATCTGTCGCTGAAACAATAATGTTATATGTTCCTGCATCTCCCTTGGTTGTTTTCCATATGCCATTATCTCCTACAGGATTAGATATGCTATATACAACATTATATCCATGAGGATGACTTACTTCAACATCAATTTCTACTATTTCGCCCTCAAAAACAGATATTTGATCGATTACATCAATACTTGGGCCATTTATGCCGCAGTAATCACAAGCAATCTTAAATTCTGAATAATCTCCTGTGTAACAAACTCCGCATTGCTTTACATCATAAACTTCTTTACAATGCTGATAGTTATCCTGCTGACATTCTGTGTAAGAAATACATATCCACTCATCAACACAAATTAAGCAGTCCTCATCATAAATTATCTCTGAATCATTTCCACAGTAAGGATAATTCCAGGTGTATTCTACATATGCTGTTCCATTTCCAATACACTCTCTTGAAATTTCTGTTGATATGCAATTACATATGCTGTTTTCAACTTCTCTGACTAAATCAGCATCGCAATAATCAAATAAAGAGTATTTTTCCCTTTGCTGCATCATTATTCCATCATTAACACAGCCAATATTGTGCCAAGAACCATAATCGCATTCACATTCATTGCTGTGTATTTCTCTTGTCAATGGAGCGTTACAATACACATATCCTGAAAGCTCCTGTCTTGTCTGCTTCATATAGCCGTCATCTAAGCAAACTACATCTTCCCAATCTGTGTATTGGCAACTGCATGCTTCATTCTCTAAAGTTTGGTAAAGCTTGTCTTCGCAGTAATTAAAATCTGATGTCTCATATTTTACATATCTCATATAGCCGTCTGATACGCATATATCTTCTTCCCAGCAGCTGTATTCACATTTACAGTCTGTATCCTGTTCTATTTTATCAAAAGGCTGCTCGCAATAATCATAATTCCAATTATAAGAAACTAAAGCGAATCCATCCTGTATACAAATCCTTGATGATTCATATGATTCACAATCACATAATTCATCTTCTACTTCTCTTTCCAAAGGTTCTGTACAATAATCATAGCCAGAAAGCTCCTGTCTTGTCTGCTTCATATAGCCGTTATCTA